>JALSLS010000144.1 GCA_026988195.1 Methylomonas sp. | reverse complement strand
AAAATACTCAATAAATCACGAATTTCTGAATCAGCGGTTTGCTTAAATGACAGCCACCCCTTAAAACTAACAATTTTATTTTCAGAAATATAAATAACCTGCTCTGCATGTTTCTCTAGGAAACGTTGATACTGCAACCCTCCTATCATGCATACAGTGCGATTCAATTTATATCGCGCCAACAGCCCCGCCATTTTCTCACGCTCTTGCGCACCCAAATCATTAAAAGGCACATCTAGAAACAGAATTTCAGGGTCAAGTATCAATGCACGCGCCAAAGCCAATTGTAGCCGTTGAAACCCACTGAGTACCGCAGGGTATGTCGTTGGTTCAAAATCACAGTTTAATTCAGTCATAATTTTTCGTGCTTTATCGGCTATTTCACGAAAGGATAGCTCAGTATGGTAAAGCGCTGGCAACATAACATTCATCAAACCATGTTGTGCCGATAACAAAGGCGCAGCCCCTGAAAGGTAACTAAGCTGACAACGCATTTTTTTCCATGCCTGCTGGTCTAAATCAGCAACCGATTGACCAAGAATTTTAACCTGCCCCGTATCTGGCATAGAAATACCGGCCAACATCTGCAAATAAGCTCTTAGTTGTGTCCTGTGTGGGCCAACTAGGCAAGTCAACTTCGACTGCTGTAGCTGACAATTTAAGGGCAGAAACGTCAAAGCAGTTCCCTGCCTATTTGGAATAGCGTCTTTAGTATAAATAGTGACTTGATCCGCACTCATACTCATAAAGTAAAGATAATAAAGTAACCATCAACCAGTAATAAAAATACAATACTTCTCACAATGGCTTTTTGCATTTGCTCAGACACTTGAGTGGGTGAATTTTTTACAGAAAGCCCATGGAAACAAGCAATAGTCCCTACTATCAAGCCAAAAAAACAGTTTTTCAGCATAAATATAAAAAGACTTTTCACACTCACTAAGCTTAATAATTCAATAATTGATTTCTGTGCAGATAAATCATAAATAAGTGCACTAAATAACATCCCAAAAAAGAGCATAACGGCTGAAAAAAAAAGCGCTAATACCACCTGACTAATAACCATAGAGACAATTCTTGGCACTATAAAATAGTCATTTATATCGATACCTAAGTACTCTATAGAGGAAATTTCACCTCTTATTTTTGTGTTTCCCAAATCTACGACAATAGCAGAACACGAACGCCCAATCAGAACAAAGCCAGTAATTAGTGGCCCCATCTCACCTAATATCAATCTAGCAAGCATTTTAATCAGATCATTCGCGCCCGTTATAGACGCCATAATAAAGACCAATTGGGAAGCGATAACCATACCAACAAACATGGCAAGAAATGAGATAATTGCAGTGGCATTAACCCCCGTTAAAATAAGCTGATCTAAAAAAACAGAATAAACGGCTTTATTAAAGATATTTCTGTGTGGTTTCCATATAGCAAAAGCTTGCATAAAAAAACATGCCAAATCAATTACATATAAAAAAACTTGAATACATTGATGACCTACCTTACCGAAAAACCTCATTATCTAACCATAACTAGATTTCTCCAGACTGTTCAAGAATTGTTTCATACACTCTCTGTGAATACCATCTACCTTTAAGTATCATTTCATCAAGTAATGGCTTTAATGCTGGAATAAGCCCTTTTTCTTTTGCTCTCAGCAATATTGATAATGTCCTAACAACATTTAATTCACTTGATTTAGCAATCTTATAAGCTATATTCTCATCAATAATGACAAAATCGGCACCTATCTCTTTTGCCAGAATAATGGTTTCTGTTTCCCCTAAATCTAACTGACTTAACAGAAAGTCCCGGTAAGCAACCCCTTTGATGCTTTGTACTTTAATATAATCAGTATCAATTTCACTATATCCATACCCTTTTTTGGCTTTTATTTCTTTATATACCGCCTCAGCAACTATAACTTCTCCAAAAATATCTTTAAGAAGCTCAAGTTTACCGATTGATGCTAGTGAAATTAGGGGAGTGGTATTGGCAACAACTTTCATGGAAGTTGTTTACTTACAATAAAAATCTCGTCAATCTCATCATTGTTATAATCAAAAACAGCCTCGTCTTCTGCTTTTAATTTAACAATAAAGTCAATTTTAGACAGCCCTGCTAATTCGGCCGCTTTACCTAATGATAGCTTTCTTCGTTTGTAGAGCATTAACGCGGACAGATATAACAGCTCTTGAGAAAATTCATCTGTTGATTCCTTTAGAGAAAACAAAATGCTTTCTTTAACAGGAATAGATAAATTGATAGTTTTATCCAGCATAATAATAACCTTTTAGCTTTATCTAAATTTTGTTACAAACAATATAAATTAACCGCAGTTACCTAGCCTGCTATGGTTGCAACCAGCACCCTGTTTCAGGCAGCAGTTACACATCCATATACTTCGCGCCTATTGCTGCACTACTGAAGGCAAACAAAAATTCTGCCCAATATTGGATGATTATTCATTTCCAGCTGACAGGAACGTGCATAAAATAACATTAACAACTATCAAACTGGAAGTGGGACTTTAGTCCCGCATTGAGTCGGCGAGGCTAAAGCCTCACTTCCAAGTAGCTCAAGTTATTTCGTGTACATTCCTAAGCCGCTGGTTTTGAAATTCCATTGATACAACAATTTTTCCGATTCTTTTGCCATCTTAAATTTCCATTTCTTCTTTGGCTAGTGAGTTTTATTTTTATGCATAACTAGCTACCAACTTTACCTAGCATAACAGGTACAACAGTGACTAATAATAACGTTATTCCCATGGTCACCAAAGGTAATAAAATTTTCTCGTGCCGATACCAAAACCCCTCGCCTTCTAAAGCGGCTTTATCGGTCTCTTCATGTCCAACCATTTGACGGGTCAGCAAGTGATTAAGTGCAACTGGGGGGGTAAGATAGCCTAACTCAAATGAAACCAAAGTAATCATCCAAAAATGCACTGGGTTTATACCATTTTGATAGGCAATTTGTGCAATAGACCCTGAAACCAGTACCACTGCGCCAAAGGGATCCATAAACATACCAATAGTAATAAGAACAGCAATCAGAAAGCTCAATGTCAGCCAAATTGATGAAAAAGTATTCGGGATATTATCCAATAATCCAGAACGCTCAATAACGCCACCCAATGCAAAAGAAAGCCCCATTAATAATAGTAATGCGCCTATATGTACACTCGACTCGGAAGAGGCCATTCTTACCGTATATTCAAATTTATGGCCTTCTTTTTCGTGTGCGGCAATTTGCACCACTCTAACAAATAATTTTTCATAAATAATAAGCCCCAGAATAATCAAGGGTAAAATAACGGGAGCAGAAAACTCATCCATACTTACATTTAAGATAAAAAAATAAGCAAAGTAGATCAGCAACACAATACCCAGATAAGGTAATAAAGGCACAAGTGCCAGCAAAAAGGGGTAAAACGCTTCCTTAACA
>JALSLS010000143.1 GCA_026988195.1 Methylomonas sp. | reverse complement strand
TTTATTTTTCTTGCCCATTTCAAATAAGTTGAAGCTTGAAGCTTATGCTTTATTACAAGCCAAGGAAATGATGCTTGAAGGTATTGCTGCTATAGCAGAAGGTGAGAACCCAAGGAATATAGAATTAAAGCTGTCAGGTTATATTTTATGAACAATAAAAAATCTTGTTTATCTCAATATGTAGTATACCAACTGGAAAGAGTTTATTAATGGCAAGAAAACGTCGCCTCAGAAGCTCTTTGGAAGGGAATGATAACCATGAACGCTGGTTAGTTTCATATGCAGATTTTGTTACCTTACTTTTTGCATTTTTTGTGGTGATGTACTCCATTTCATCTGTTAATAATGAAAAATATGAAATGTTATCTGATGCCTTAGAGGGCGCTTTTCTAGGGGGGCATAAAGTTCAAGTGGTTAAGCACCCTATTGAAGTTGAGGAAAAGTTAACAACAATCAAACCTATTATATTAGAGAACCCTACAACTGAAGAGCTACAGAAAAAACAAGAGTTGAGTGAGGAAATTTTAAAAGAAAGGCGCGAATTACAATTAATATCAGAGCAGTTTGAAGATGTTTTACAGCCTTATATTGAAAATGACTTGGTTAATGTTAAAAGGCAAGATTTTTGGATTGAGTTGGAAATGAATAGTGAGTTATTGTTTTTAAGTGGTGAAGCAGAGCTATCAAAAAAAGCAACTCCAGTCCTTAAAAAAATAGCAGAAGTTATTAGAATTATTCCAAATAGTATTAGTGTTGAAGGGCATACTGATAATGTGCCCATAGATACTGTCGAATTTCCATCAAACTGGGATTTATCTTCAGCTAGAGCGACTACGGTGGTCAGAGAGTTTGAAACTTATAAAATCCCCCCTAAGCGATTATCTGCAATTGGCTATGGAGAATTCCAGCCTGTTGCCGATAACAACACTAAAGAGGGGCGGTTTAAGAATCGACGTGTTGTTTTAGTGTTAATGTCTCAGGCATTTTCCCGATACGGTATGAGTGATCAACAGCGGGCTGATATATTGAATATTAAAAGCTCTACTGATTTATCGCAGTAAAATCGCTGATAATGATAAAAATTAAGGGTGTAGCTTGAGCATGAAAATATGGACTGTATCAAATCAAAAAGGAGGCGTAGGGAAAACAACAACCGTCGTTTCTCTTGCTGGCTTATTATCTTCTTGGGGATTTAGGACACTAGTAGTAGATCTTGACCCGCATGGCTCATTAACCAGTTATTTTAAATTGAACCCAGATGAAATAGAGTTAAGTGTTTATAACTTATTTCATGATACAGGGCAAAAAAAGACTAACATTGATCCCCATGCTTACATTCAAACAACAGAATTTGATGGCTTATCTATTCTCCCCGCATCTACTGCTATTGCAACACTAGACCGGCAAGTTGCTTCTTTAGGAGGGATGGGCTTGGTTGTGAGCAATGCTCTTAAAAAAGTTTCAAATGATTATGATTATGTGTTAATAGACAGTCCTCCAATGCTAGGGATATTAATGATTAACGCCCTAGCAGCTTGTCAGCATATTATTATTCCTTCACTAGCAGAACATTTAGCTTTAAAAGGGCTGGAAAGGATGATTCATACGGTTGAAATGGTTTTTAAATCAAGAAAAAATAAACCTAGCTATACTATTGTTCCCACCCTATTTGATAAGCGAACTAGGGCGGCTAGAGATAGTTTAATTCGGTTAAAACAAAGCTATCCTGAAAATGTTTGGAATTCGGTTATTCCAATTGATACAAAAGTGAGAGATGCAAGTATTGAAGGTGTTCCTGTTACTCTTTATGCCCCCAAGTCAAAATCAGTAGAAGCCTATACCGCATTGTTGGAACTGTTATTGCTAGAGAATAAGAAAGTAGACAAAAAAATGGCAGTTAATTAATGCAATCAGAAAAGTTTGGTCAGCAGGTCGTGCAACAAGAGCTAGCTTTAGATAGTTATTTAAGTACCTTATTGGATGAAATTCCCAGTGAAATAGAACTTAACCAAAAAGAATTAAAGGTTGAGGCTAAAGTAATACTTCCGGCTCAACAGTTAAAAGTTATCCCTCAAGTTATAGAAAAAAAACGGGTTCAAGTTGAGAATAAAGAGGAAGACTCGAATAAACCTATAAAGCCTTTAGCTGTTATGCCTGATTGGGCTCAATATGAGTTTCAAGCCTTATTTTTTAAAGTAGATAAGCTCATTCTAGCAACGCCACTAACCGAGTTATTAAGAACCATAAAAGTAGAAAAGGCACCTACAAAAATTCCTGGTCAACCTTCTTGGTTTATGGGTTTATTAGATACACATGAGCAACGAATTGGGGTTTTAGATACTGGGCAGCTTATATTCGGGAAAACCATTGGCCAGAAAAGGGATCTTGAGAAACAACCTTTTCAGCGGATTTTGATTACTCAGGATGGTAAGTGGGGTTTAGCCTGTGATGAGATATTATCGATAGGAAAACTAGAACCCAGTAAAGTGCGTTGGCGCACTTTACGTAAAAAGAAACCCTGGTTAATTGGTACGGTGATTGATGAATTAACGGCTGTGATTGATGTTAATCATTTGGTGCCTCATAGAAAAACAAGCTAAATCTTGTATTTCAACTAAGATTAATAGCATCTATTTATAACGTGGTGATGAGTAATGAGTGAAGATAATCAAAATGACCCGATAATGCAGTGGGTGACTTTTCGTCTAGGTGATGAAAAATATGGTATCAATGTTATGCAAGTACAGGAAGTACTCAGAATTACTGAAATTGCCCCAGTGCCTGGTGCACCATCCTATGTCTTAGGAATTATTAACCTAAGGGGTAATGTTGTTACGGTTATTGATACACGTAATCGTTTTGGCTTAATGTTTAAAGAAACGGATGATTCCTCTCGTGTTGTTATTATTGAAACTGAAGAGCATATTATTGGTATTTTAGTTGATAGTGTTG
This sequence comes from Methylomonas sp., assembly GCA_026988195.1. Lineage (GTDB taxonomy): Bacteria > Pseudomonadota > Gammaproteobacteria > Methylococcales > Methylomonadaceae > QPIN01. Next base: position 505 of record JALSLS010000143.1, on the reverse strand, counting down.
CTGAAGTTGTTGAGTTAAGAGCATCTGAAATTGAAACAGCACCTAATGTCGGTAATGAAGAAACATCAAAATATATTCAAGGTGTGACTAGCCTAGAAAATGAATTACTTATTTTAGTCGATTTGAATAAGTTTCTAAGTGATGAAGAAAAACAAGAAATGGATATGTTTTAATCTTTGATTTTAAAGGAAGTCGTATAAGTGATATTATTTGCCTTAGGAATTAAAATCCAATAACATCCGAAAGCACTGCCATTAAATTAGGTAACAGGTAGGATGTGCTTAACTTAATGGCAGTGAGGTGAGAGAAGGGGGTAACAGTGTCAGTTTCTTTTTATAGGGTGAGTACTAAGGAACGAGGATTCAATAATACCCAAGTCTGACTTGTCTTTTGGCTCCATAGGCATGCTAGAAAAACAGTTACGTAGCCCGCTATGCGCCTGTTTTCCTAACACGCCTATGAAGCCAAAACCCTGCGCCATACTTTCGGGTATTATTAAATCCTC
>JALSLS010000142.1 GCA_026988195.1 Methylomonas sp. | reverse complement strand
CCAGTAGCATTATTTTGTAAAAACTCAGAAAATTTACCATGGGGTTGTAAACGAATTAAAAACTCTAAACGTCCCTCCCAATTTGGAATATTAGCTATAGAATACGCTCGCATTAAATTTAAATCTGCAATTTCTAATTCAACAAATTGCCCAGGTTCAAAATCAAATGCTAAGCCTGCTTCAGGGTCATCCTGTAATTGTAAAGTGACCTTAAGTGTACGTGCTGCAATTTGATCAATGCTGATAATTTCAGCATTTCTTGGCGCTGTTAGGGTTTGCTGAATACACTCAGCATCATAGGGTAGGGTTATCTTTAAATCAGTTGTAGGAAGAGTGCGACATAATAGAATATCACCCTTTGTAGCAGCTTCAGCAGACAACACATCTTCACTATAACTTTGCAATTGATATTCGCCAGATTGGCAGGTGCCTAGACACGCACCACATGAGCCAGATTTACATCCAAAGGGAGGGTAAAGGCTTGCAGCTTCAGCAGCTGCTTGAACATTTTGTTTGTCTTCACAAGAAAATTCAAACTGTTGCTTATCTCGTGTAAATAAGGTGATTTTATGACTCATGCTATTCCTGCCAAAAGTTAAAAAAAGGTGGGGAAGAAGCCCCACCTAGGCTGTCGAAAAAATCTGTTTATTAGCTACAAAATGAATAGAACTTATAGGATGTGCTGAGGAACGAAGCGCACTAATAGTCGTCGATGCGCCTCCTGTATTGGCACATCCTATAAAGATTAAGCGGCTTGGTCCAGTGCCACTGCCAAGTCTTCAGATGCAACACCATTGGGTTTAAGGTCAAACTCATTGACTAGAATATCGAGTACAGTAGGGGTAATAAACGCAGGTAGGGTGGGTCCTAAATGAATCCCTTTAATACCTATTGATAACAAAGATAATAAGACTGCGACCGCCTTTTGCTCGAACCATGAAACCATCATAGACAGAGGTAATTCATTCACTTCACAATCAAACGCATCAGCTAAAGCACTGGCAATTTGAATAGCGGAGTAGGCATCATTACATTGACCAATATCGAGCAACCGTGGAATGCCTCCAATATTGCCAAAGTCTTGTTCATGAAAGCGATATTTTCCACAACCTAAGGTCATAATCACACAGTCATCAGGTGTTTGCTCTGCTAATTCTGTGTAATAGTTACGTCCAGGTGCAGCCCCATCACAACCGCCTACTAAGAAGAAGTGACGAATGTCCCCAGCTTTTACTGCATCAATTACTTTATCTGCAACGCCCAGTACTGCATGGCGACCAAATCCAACGGTGACCGTTTTTTCTTCCTGGTCTTGTTTAAAACCAGGCATTGCTTTTGCCACTTGGATGACTGCTGTAAAGTCATGATCTTCTATATGGCGAACACCTGGCCAACCCACTGGGCCCGCAGTAAAAATACGGTTTCTATAAGCGGGCGTAGGCTCAATCAAACAATTTGAAGTCATTAAAATGGGCCCTGGAAATGCTGCAAATTCAGCATGTTGATTTTGCCAAGCACTACCATAGTTACCGACCAAGTGAGGGTAGGCTTTTAATTTTGGGTAAGCATGTGCAGGTAACATCTCACCATGGGTATAAATATTAATTCCCATATCTTTAGTTTGTTCAAGCAATTCATAAAGGTCTTTCATATCATGCCCACTGACCAGAATGGCTTTACCTTTTATAGCAGAGATTCTCGCTTCACCTGGTTCTTGAGCACCAAAATTCCCTGTATTGGCACCATCTAAAACTTCCATTACTTTTAAGTTAATGCTACCAACCTCTAGATTACCCGCTAATAATGCTGAAGCATCTGTTGGTTCACCTGCTAGAAAATCTAGTGTTTTTTCAATACCTGCATAGATTTCTTCGTCTTCACCCCCTAAAACATAGGCATGATAAGCATAAGCTGCAACACCTTTTAAGCCGTATAGCATCATCGCCCTAAGGCCAATGATATCCTCACCTACGATTTTTAGGTCTTTATCTATTGCAGCTGATTGTGCTTGTATTTGTAAGGCAGCTTGAGTACCAGCGGGTTTCCAAATGGCAGCCCCTTGTAACTCTTCAGGACTAATACCTTGTATTTTTGCTGCTTCTTCATAAAGAGCTTTAACGCGATCACGATGCTCAACAGCTTGTTGAATTAAAGTAACAAACCGAGGGGCAGAAAAATTAACATTGGTCAGAGTGGTGAACAAGCCGTAAAGAATAAAGGCATCTGCATTATTATCTGTTTTACCTAATTCTCGTGCGCGTTTTGCATATTGAGCTATACCTTTAATGGCATAAACTAATAAGTCTTGTAAATCTGATGTGGTGGCATCTTTACCGCAAACTCCGACAGCTGCAGAACCGCATCCATCTCCATTTTCTGAGCGTGTAGTTTGTTCGCATTGATAGCAAAACATGATTATCTCCCAAGCAATCTGTAAAATGAAATACTAATATAATGCTGTGATCTTATGCTGTCATTGATTTAAATCAAGTGGTTAAAAATAATGGAAATTTTGCGTCAAAATATACTTTTTTCAAGTTTAGATAAAGAACAGTTTGCTCGAGTTGCATCGGCTTCTAAAGCAATAAAATTAAAAGGGGGAGAGGTGTTGTTTCAACAGCAGCAAGTCGCTGATTATTTTTATTTTCTAGAACAAGGTGAAATCAAGTTATATCGGTTATCTATTGATGGTGCTGAAAAAGTGATTGAACTCATTAGAGCTGGACAAACATTTGCGGAAGCCATGATGTTTATGGATGCCGGTTTTTACCCTGTCAATGCACAAGCGTTAGTTGATTGTCAATTGATTCGTGTTGAAATGGTTGTATTTAGAGATTTACTAGAACATTCACCGAAAACCAGTCTGAAAATTTTAGGCTATATGAGCCAGCGCTTACATGGGTTGGTTCAAGAAATTGATCAATTAACCTTGCAAAATGCAAAAAACCGAGTGATTCAATTTATTTTAAGAGAAATTCCAGTCGATGCGACAGTGTCATGCCAATTAGAATGGAGTACACCAAAAACGGTACTTGCTTCTAGGCTATCTGTTAGACCCGAAACTTTTTCTAGAATTTTGCAACAATTATCCCAAGAGAAGTTAATTAAGGTTGATAGAAAAAGTATTGAGATATTAGATATTAATGGTTTGAAATATTATTGAATTTTTTTGTTGGGACTATTAGTGTCTTACCAAAAAAGGCAAGCTGTCGCCCATCCCATGGGGAGGCTGTATTTCAGCTTCCCAACAGTATTCAACCGATAAACGACTATATGAAACAATGTATCAATGGGTCAGAGTAATTGATTTTCAGTATTAGTAAGTACCCCCTTCAAATCAATAACTCTGACCCCAATGTCATTAAGTTAAGCGCAAGTTATTGAATATGATATAATAATTTCTACTAAAAGACAGTTAACCCAGAGGTTTAAAATGAATCCCCCCCTTTTTTATTAGAG
>JALSLS010000141.1 GCA_026988195.1 Methylomonas sp. | reverse complement strand
CCGCTTGCTGGTCACTCTGTTTAATCTTTAAAACAGGTGTTGAGTATTCAATAGACCCAGGCTTGTTTGGGTATGCCAAAGCAACAAATCGTTGCACGGTCATCGTTAGTATTTTCTTATCTAGCTTTCGCGCATCATTTAGTAAACCCCAACGCATCTCACCTAAAAAACCTGTACGCAATGGAATCTTTGCAAAGAAAGGAATCAGTGCTGATTTCCAGGAGTTCGGTAATAAAATAGCTTGCTGGTATTGCTTTACTTGTAATGATTGACCTAGGCTCTTCCGCAAACTCCACCCAAACTGCCCGTGAGTAAGCTGCATTTCAATTGCTTCATTGACTTCTGGCATACGCTCTAATAATGGAAATGACCAAGCGGGAGCCAATACATCAATCTGACAATTTGGTTGTTGCTGTTTTAGAGCCATAAACAGACTTTGCGCCATCACCATATCACCAACCCAAGATGGGCCGATGATCAGTATTTTTTTACTTTTTTCTGGCACTTAGGAAACGTAACTTAACCATTCATTATGATCAGTTCTACGTCCATGAACATAATCAAAATAAAGTGTTTGTAACTTTTCGGTGATTTCACCGCGTGTGCCTGAACCAATTAAGCGGCCATCGTATTCCCTAATGGGTGTCACTTCAGCAGCTGACCCTGTAAAAAAGGCTTCATCAGCAACATAAACTTCATCACGAGAAATACGCTTTTCAATCACTTCATAGCCATTTTCTTGGGCAATGGTCATTAAAGTATCGCGGGTAATACCTTCTAGTGCGGATGATGTTTCTGGTGTATATATTTTGCCATTGCGTACAATAAACAGGTTTTCACCACTTCCTTCAGCAACAAAACCTTCATGATCTAATAATAGTGCTTCATCATACCCTGTTGATAAGGCTTCTTGTAAAGCCAGAATTGAGTTGATGTAGTTACCGTTTGCTTTAGCCTTACACATAGTGCTGTTAACATGATTCCTTGTATAAGAAGAGGTTCTAATCCGAATCCCTTTTTCCATACTTTCATCACCTAAGTAAGCGCCCCATTCCCATGCAGCAATCATTACATGCACTTTTAGGTTATCGGCTCTTAATCCCATTCCCTCTGATCCATAAAAAACCATACTTCTAATATAAGCACTGTCTAAATAATTCCTAGCAACGGCTTCTTTATGTGCTTGATTAATGACATCTTTCTCAAATGGCATTTTCATATTTAAAATATGCGCAGAACGATACAAACGATCAGTATGTTCTGGTAATTTAAAAATAGCGGTACCTTTTTCTGCATGATAGGCTCTTAATCCTTCAAATACCCCTGCTCCATAATGTAAGGTATGAGTCAGTACATGGACTTTAGCTTCACGCCATTCAACCCATTCACCATCCATCCAGATTACACCGTCTCTATCATCCATCGTCATCATATTTCTTAGCCTGTTAGTTTGTTGCCGACATACATTGATGCCATATTTTTTCAACTTGAGATCGTATTTCTACAAAATCATCTTTTCTTGCCAGTGCACGCTCACCTTGTAACACTTGGTGGTGCCCATAATCTCTATATTCACAATATGCCTGTGTCAATATGGCCGCTTGTTTATCTGAAATTAAGCCCTGCTTTTTTAATGCTTCCAGCAATCTTATGTTATCAGTATAGAGGGTTAGCTCTTTATTTTCTGCTGCATGCGCTAATATATGAAATTGTACTATAAACTCAATATCGACAATACCTCCAATGCTTTGTTTTAAATCAAAAGTATCAATTTCTTTTGCTGTTAATGCTTCACGCATTTTATCTCGCATCTCACGCACTTCTGTTTTTAAGGTTTCTGGGTCACGTTTAAGACATAAAATACGTTGTCGAATATCTTCATATTGTGGTTTTAACTGCGCATCTCCCGCTACAAACCGCCCTCTTATTAAAGCCTGATGCTCCCAAGTCCAAGCATTATTTTTTAAATATCCTTCATAGCTATTAATTTGCGTCACTAGTAAACCTGAGTCACCGCTTGGGCGTAGGCGCATATCTACTTCATAAAGCAGGCCAGATAACATTTTAGTATCAAGAATATGTCTTACTTTTTGCCCTAACCGTCCATAAAACTGAGCACACCCAATCTGTTTTGAGCCATCAGTTAAAGCATGACCATCAACACAATCATAGATGAAGACCATATCTAAATCTGAGCCATAACCCAATTCCATCCCTCCTAGTTTACCAAACCCGAGTATTGCAAAGCCTTGTTGCTGATTATCTATATTGGGTGGCCAGCCATGTTTTTCTGTCAATATTTGCCACGCGGTATCAACCACAAGCTCTAAAATCACTTCTGCTACATAGGTTAAGTAATCACTGACAACCATTAAAGGAATCACGTCCATAATGTCAGCTGCGGCAATTCGTAAAATATTCACCTGTTTAAACTGGCGTAGCTTTATCATTATTTGCTCTATATCAGTCGGCTCAATATTTCCTAAATAGTGATTAAGTTGTCTGGATAGCTCGGCCTTATTTAAGGGCTCATACAAAGACCGTGTATCAAGTAGCTCATCAAATAACATGGGATATTGCGCCAAATAATGACAAATCCATGAGCTTTCGGAGGATAGTTTAAGCAGTTGAGCTAATGCGCTTGGATTTTCGGCTAATAGTGATAGATATACATTGCGCCCCGCTACCTGTTCAATCAAGGTAAGCACTCTTTTTAAGGTAACATCTGGGTTATCTACTTGCTGTATAACATCAATTAATTGGGGAATCAAACGATCAATCACCCCCTTACCCTTAGTTGATAAATGTTTTATAGCTCGTGAAGCTTTAAATTCATTTAATAAGTTAAAGGCGCGACTGGTATCTTTAAGCCCTAGTTCGGATAAATAATGAATAGAAGCTTCGTCATCGCCTCCCAGCCAAATAACCTCTGCACTTGGTTGCTTATCTGTTTGCTCAGATACTGAAAATACTTGGTCAAAAACAGCATGAACTTCAGCCCGTACTTGATCAAGTTTTATTTTAAAACTTTCCCAATCGGGAAAATCCATTGAAAAGGCCAGTATTTTCTGAACTTTGGAGTCAGTTGGCAAATCATGTGTTTGTTTATCTTGATATTGCTGAATATGATTTTCAGCTCTACGTAAAAAACAATAGGAAGCTTGTAATTGATCAGTATCTTTCTGGCTTAATAAGGCCATTTCTCCCAGCATTTTTAGTATTTTAAGAATACTTCTTTCCTGTAATTCGGGTACTTTTCCACCCCGAATCAATTGAAAGGCTTGGCCTATAAATTCAATTTCACGAATTCCACCAAGGCCTAACTTAATATTTTCCATTCGGTCTTTACGCATTAACTCCTGAGTAATCTGAATTTTTAAAGACCTTAACTCTTCAAATGCTCCATAATCCAAGTACCGACGATAAACAAAGGGGCTAATCATGGCTGCCAGTTGTTTAC
>JALSLS010000140.1 GCA_026988195.1 Methylomonas sp. | reverse complement strand
TCTCTGCTTTTATTATGCCAGAGTCAGGCAACCATATTTTAATTACTGCAGCGGCATTTGGTGCTTATATGGCATTAAACATTGGTGCTAATGATGTTGCTAATAATGTTGGCCCTGCTGTTGGTTCTGGGGCTGTTTCACTCATTGGCGCTATTATTATTGCTGCTGTATTTGAATCAGCGGGGGCTATCCTTGCTGGTGGTGATGTTGTCAGCACCATAAAGAAGGGCATTATCAACCCTGCCACTATCACCGATACGGATACTTTTATCTGGTTAATGATGGCGGCACTATTAGCGGCTGCTATTTGGCTTAATATTGCAACAGCATTAAATGCCCCAGTATCAACTACCCATTCAATTGTTGGTGGAGTGCTGGGCGCAGGTATTGCAGCAGGTGGTTTTGAGGTCGCTAACTGGTCCGTTTTTGGAAAAATTGCGGCAAGCTGGGTCATATCCCCTTTATTTGGTGGCATTATTGCAGCCTCCTTCCTTTATTTAATAAAACGAACCATTACCTACAAAGAAGACAAAATTGCAGCTGCAAAACGTATTGTTCCCTTACTTGTTTCATTAATGGTCTGGGCCTTTTCTACTTATTTAATAATGAAGGGGCTTAAAAAAATATGGAAACTTGATATTGTCATGGCTGGTGGTATTGGCCTTGCTATTGCTATCAGTGCTTTCTTTATTATTAAACCATTAATTAACAAAGCAGCTGACAAGCTTGAAAACTCAAAACCAAGTGTCAACACCCTATTTACTCTCCCCTTAATTTTCTCAGCCGCTTTGCTTAGTTTTGCCCATGGTGCTAATGATGTTGCTAATGCAGTAGGCCCTCTTGCAGCGATTAATGATGCCGTTATTAATTCAGGCATTACCGCAAAAGCAAGCATTCCTTTATGGGTCATGCTGGTTGGTGCACTGGGCATTTCAATCGGTTTAGCTTTATATGGACCAAAACTTATTCGTACCGTAGGAAGCGGTATCACTGAACTGGATAAAATGCGTGCTTTTTGTGTTGCTATGTCTGCCGCAATCACTGTTATTATAGCCAGCCAATTAGGTCTTCCAGTGAGCTCAACTCATATTGCAGTAGGCGCCATTTTTGGTGTCGGTTTTTTACGTGAATATTTAAAAAACAGTCATGCAAAGAGAGTTGATAAAATCCGTGACCACCATCAACATGCTGACCCAGAAAAAATTGAGGAACTACTAACGCACTACCAAGAATCTTCGATTGTTATTAAAGCAAAGATACTTTCTGAGCTTAAATCAAAGAAAAGCAACTCTCTTTTAACCAATAAAGAACGTAAAATCTTGAGAAAAGCTTATAAACAAGAACTAGTCAAACGTTCTCATTTATATAAAATTGCTACAGCGTGGGTTATTACTGTTCCCCTTTCGGGTCTTTTAGCCGCCTTTTTATTCTTTACTATTCGTGGCTTTATGCTTCCATAACCGACCACACTTTACCTCCCTATAGGTCAACCTTTAGGGAGGTAAAAAATAATCATTCACCCTTGCTGGTCTTTTTATAGCCTATACTCAAAATAAATTTCAATCAGCCTCCTTAAATAATTTTTTGGTATTCTATACTTCGCGCGGTCACGGATGCGGATTTCTAACCGCTGAGTTTTTGCCAATAGCTGCGTTGCTGAAACAGTTGCGTAGCTTGCTATGCGCCTGTTTCAGCGCCTTGCTATCGACAAAAATCAGCTGCTTATAAATTCCGCATCCGTGACCGCACGAAGTATATGTAAACTAAAATTTCCCAGAAATTCATTAAGTCACTATGCGCAGGCTACTTCTATCTTAATCCTGATAGATGGAGGCGGCAGTAATTCATCTCGATACTATATTTTAAACAGGGTTTACAGGTTTTGGCGGATGAAATTGGCGTTAATATACGCGTAGCTCATTATCCTCCATACACATCAAAATGGAATCCTGTTGAGCACAAAGCCTTTCCACACATTACTCATGCAATGCAAGGTGTTGTTTTGACAAGCCACCAGCTCACAAAAGAATCGATAAAAACAGCAACAACAAAGTCAGGTTTAAAAGTTTTTGCCTCAATTCTAAATAGAGTTTTTGAAATAGGCAGAAAAGTAGTTGAAGGATTTAAAGAACCTATGCGATTTGTTTTTGATAATCATCTTAAGCTGTGGAATTATGTTGCTGTTCTTTGATCGGAAATTAGCGCACTGATTACTGATACATTTGATGGGAAATTCATATTGAGTGCGATACACAGACTCTAGTGACCCCGCCGGGGTAGCTTTCTTATTTTATACAATTTTTAAAAATCAGACACCTGTTCTAGCCATAGGTGGATTCATGTTCCTTACACTAAAAGAGCAACAATACTCCCGCGAAAATAGACGTATTGGACCTCTCTGCTATCGGTTTATTTAAAGGTATTTATTCAAACAGCATCTTAAACTCATCACGTTCTTTTAGGTCCAGTAAGTGTTTATGCGTGAGTAGGGTATTTTTTAACCTTTTATTGATCTTTTCATTTTTGTAAGCAAGTAAAGCAAGTACCAAGGGGCGGTAATTATAATATTGTTGCTGTTTCTCTAGCTGTTCAAATAAAGGCGATATAAATGAAGCGTCTTTAATTTTACTTGCTTTTGTTATGATTAATTCGGTAAGTTGATATTGATTAACACCTGATTTAATAAAATCTGCAATAAAGTCAATTGTCCATTTAGCTTGTTTTTTTAAAGCTAGATCTAATAATGTATTAGTTAATGGTATTCTATTGTTCCCATTGCCACATAAAAACGAGTTTATTTCAAAAAAATTCTCGATATTGTTTAAACTTTGTATTGTTAAGTCAAATGCTCTCTCTGGATCGTCTTTTAAAAGATAAGAAAATACATCGCTATCGAGCGTATCTTGTTTTTCCCAAAATGACCATAAGAGTTGCTTATAAAAGCGCATGTTCTCCCTCTTTGCAGCACAAAACCGAGCTTTAAAATGCTCCTTTTTTCGATATTCAGGTACTTTTATCCCTAAAGGCAGAGTGAGTAGCTGTTTTGCTTTTGAGTCTTGATAATGTGCAATAGCAATATATAAACTTTCTAATTGGTCATCAAATAGGTGTATATCCCCATTCATAAAAAGAAAAAGGTCTTTTTCAAGATATGGAAAAAAAGCAGGGTGAGGAAAAAGTTGTACAGCAGTATACGTCGGGTCAGTATGGGCGTACCCTATACCTGAATAGCCTCGGACTGCTTGTGCATCATATTGCTTTGTATAAGTAAAACTATTGATAATTAATGGAATATCTTGGTCTTTTTTGTACTTGGCTAAAGCCACTAATGCCGCTTGATTATGCTCATCAATTAATAAATGTCTAATTCTAGGGTATAAAACAGGGTCGGGGTTTGTTCTTAATAACGCTTCATTTTGAGCAAAAAAATCATTAGGTTGTTGGATAAGTGTTCGATCTAAGGATTGCAATTGACTGGACGGTAATTTTTTT
>JALSLS010000139.1 GCA_026988195.1 Methylomonas sp. | reverse complement strand
AAGCATTGCTGAGTATTGTTAGAAAAAAAACAGGCTATAGAAAGTGAATGGAAACAAGTTCGCTACTTTATTTTTGACTTACCCCAATCAAACAAACCCTTTAGCAAACGATTAAAGCAGTTACAGCAACTAACGGCTCTATATAATGGTGATTATTTGAAATTAGTAAAGCAATATCAAGTAGCAGATAAAACTGCGCTCATGCAAGCATTAGACAAAATAGTAGAAAAAGGAGGTGAAGGCCTTATGCTTCACCACTCAGATGCGCTTTATCATGTAGGAAGAAACAGTGATTTATTAAAAGTAAAACCCTATTATGATGCAGAAGCTAAAGTACTGGCCTATATTCCTGGTAAAGGGAAATACACAGGCTTGATGGGAGCTATTTTGGTAGAAACCAATAAGGGCTTACAATTTAAAATTGGTACTGGCTTTACTGACAAACAAAGATCAACCCCGCCAGCTATCAACTCGATTATTACCTACACCTACCACGGAAAAACCCTAAAAGGTATTCCACGATTTGCTAGTTTTTTGCGGATAAGAGAACAAGAACAGAAATCAAATCACCCCGTAAAATAAGGGCTAGGAATTTAAAACGGGACAGTTTATAAACCGTACGGTGGGCAATCTTTTCTGCCCACCGTGTTGCTGTATTGATGGTGGGCAAAAGAAACTGCCCACCCTACTTTTTTGCATGAGGACCTTTCCAGCTCCCTAACTCGTATTAAAGAATTAAACTTTATGATAAATATCAGCACCTTCTTTCAAGAACTGCTCAGATTTTTCATCCATTCCTTGCTTTAAGGCCTCCTCTTCTTTTAAACCTTTTTCTTTCGCGTACTCTCTTACATCTTGCGATATTTTCATTGAGCAGAAATGTGGCCCACACATTGAACAAAAATGCGCTACTTTTGCTGAATCTTTAGGTAAAGTTTCATCATGGAATGAACGTGCTTTTTCTGGGTCTAATGCAATATTAAACTGATCTTCCCATCTAAATTCAAAGCGTGCTTTAGACATGGCATTATCACGGGCTTGTGCACCTGGGTGACCTTTAGCTAAATCAGCAGCATGTGCAGCAATTTTGTATGTCACAATCCCTTCACGTACATCTTCTTTATTAGGCAAGCCTAAATGTTCTTTTTGAGTCACATAGCACAGCATGGCACACCCATACCAACCAATATTTGCCGCACCAATCACAGAGGTAATATGGTCATACCCCGGTGCAATATCAGTCGTCAAAGGCCCTAAGGTGTAGAAAGGCGCTTCATCACAATCTTCCAGTTGCTTAGTCATATTAACTTCAATCAAGTGTAATGGCACATGCCCAGGGCCTTCAATCATAGTTTGAATATCATGCTTCCAAGCAATTTTAGTCAATTCACCTAATGTTTCCAATTCTGCGAACTGTGCTTCATCGTTGGCATCGTAAATTGAACCTGGACGTAAACCATCACCTAATGAGAATGACACGTCATAGGCTTTCATAATTTCACAAATATCTTCAAAATGAGTGTATAAGAAGCTTTCTGTATGATGTGCTAAACACCATTTTGCCATGATAGATCCACCACGCGAGACAATACCTGTCATCCGTTTTGCCGTCATTGGCACATGATGCAAACGAACACCGGCATGGATAGTGAAATAATCCACCCCTTGCTCTGCTTGTTCTATCAAGGTATCACGAAAAATTTCCCATGTTAGGTCTTCAGCTTTACCGTCTACTTTTTCTAAAGCTTGATAGATAGGGACTGTTCCGATAGGTACGGGTGAGTTGCGCAAAATCCATTCACGAGTTTCATGAATATTTTTACCGGTTGATAAGTCCATAATGGTGTCACCACCCCAACGGATCCCCCAAAGCATTTTTTCGACTTCCTCATCAATTGAAGAGGTGACAGCTGAGTTACCTAGGTTACCGTTAATCTTCACTAAGAAGTTACGACCAATAATCATCGGTTCTACTTCAGGGTGGTTGATATTCAGCGGAATAATCGCCCGCCCTCTTGCCACTTCATCACGAACAAATTCTGGGGTAATTTCCTCAGGAATGGATGCACCAAATGATTTACCTTTATGCTGACCTTTGTAAAGATCACGCATTTCTGACATGTTTTGGTTTTCACGAATAGCAATGTATTCCATTTCTGGTGTGATAATGCCCTGTCTTGCATAGTGCATTTGACTGACATTTTTACCGGCTTTAGCTTTACGAGGTTTACGGATGTGCTCAAAACGCATCTCAGCTGTTGCTGGATCATTTAAGCGTTCTTTACCAAAATCAGAGCTAGGCCCCTCTAATTCTTCTGTATCATTACGTTCTGCAATCCAAGCATCACGAATCCCGGCTAAACCTTTTTGTAAATCAACCTCCACATTAGGGTCGGTATAAACGCCCGAGGTGTCATAAACATATAACGGGCCATTTTTTTCCGTTCCAAAGTGTACTGGCGTATCAGATAAAGCAATCTTACGCATAGGGACTTGTATGTCAGGGCGACTCCCTTCAACATAGATTTTTTCAGATGCGGGATAAGAATCAATTTTTACACTACTTGTTTCAGTAGCTGTACTTTCGGTACGGACAGCGCTCATGGATAGCTCCAGAATTATAAGGGCTCAAGCGCAAGAAAGCATTGGCTTTCCTACGCCGGTATTAGCCGGATTCAGGTTCAAAGGGTTTTTCTCAGCTGGTTTCACCAGCACCCCTAGCCTTTAGATAATCGACTAAAGTATAGGAAAATGACTTTAATTGCAAGTTAGAAAATTGCATTAAAACCTTAAAATACCTTGTTAATCAAAAGGTTTATACCTAATTTAGCGCATTTAATATTAACTTTCCCTCACATTACAAAACTCACTCTACTAGCCAGCATGTCTACAACCGTAACTTAACTGTAATTTAACTGTAATCAATTTGTAATATTTGACATAATGCCCCTACCATAAAATATGCTTAGAAATAGTGTAATGAACAACCAAAACATACAAAACCCTCCTCTCATAAATCAAGACTTTTTTAAAGCTCTGTTTGCCTTTACTTTTATCTTGATCGTCGCTTACTTTGTCTCTGCTTTTATTATGCCAGAGTCAGGCAACCATATTTTAATTACTGCAGCGGCATTTGGTGCTTATATGGCATTAAACATTGGTGCTAATGATGTTGCTAATAATGTTGGCCCCGCTGTTGGTTCTGGAGCTGTTTCACTCATTGGCGCTATTATTATTGCTGCTGTATTTGAATCAGCGGGGGCTATACTTGCTGGTGGTGATGTTGTCAGCACCATAAAGAAAGGCATTATCAATCCAGCCACTATCACCGATACGGATACTTTTATCTGGTTAATGATGGCCGCACTATTAGCGGCTGCTATTTGGCTTAATATAGCAACAGCATTAAATGCCCCAGTATCAACTACCCATTCAATTGTTGGTGGAGTGCTGGGCGCAGGTATTGCAGCAGGTGGTTTTGAGGTCGCTAACTGG
>JALSLS010000138.1 GCA_026988195.1 Methylomonas sp. | reverse complement strand
TTCCAGTCCTCTAACGGAAGTTTCTGTCACTTACGGTTTAGGCAATAGGAGTCGTTTTGTTACGCCTAACTCTATCCAGACTTATCAGGGTTCGATAGATTTATTCAAAGCAAAATTTCACTTTGTGGCTGATTCTTTTAGATTCTCAACAGAGGCTAGGCAATCAGGGGCAAAAAATGATATTGGCAGCCGTGATAACTTCAAGCAAAACATGCTGTATTTCAATAGCACGCTGTTTCCGCATCAACCTTTTACAATCGTTTCATCGTATAACTATGGCATTGACAGCCATTCCGGTACTTTTTACAAAAAAAAACTAACTAAAATTGGCTACTCAATTGGACTAGCCTATAAACCGAAAGAAATACCCATTAATCTTAAACTAACTTCAAGATATAACAACTACCGCAGTGACAATAACTTTACCCACAAAGATAAATATAAATTTGAGGCACAGCTAAACTGGAAATCTGTAGGCTCCTTTACTGGTTTAAAATCAGACTGGACAGTAAAATATAGCTATAGCAAAACCATTGACCATATTAACCCCGTCAGTAGTTTTTCAGATTTAAGCCTAAATCTGCAATGGCAATGTCCTATTTCATAAAACAATCTGTAACTACTCTGTGTGATTTTAAAAAGTAAGTCTTAGCTCTAAAGCCCTCTCGGCAATAGCTCCTGCATTGCTCTACTTACCTACATCCATCCATGTAGGCATCCAGAAAGAGAGGGCTTTAGAGCAAGGTTTATTACAATTTAATACACTGAGTAGTTACAATAATCTTTGCTTAGGAACGTGCCTGAAACAACTTCCCGATTTCTAACTTGTCTTTTTGCTCCAGATGGAATGATCTCATTCGTTGCGTAGCTTGCTATGCGCCTCATGAGATCATTCCACCTGAAACAAAAAACCTACGTTATAATTTCGGGAAGTTATTCCATACACGTTCCTTAGAGTTTCATACCCCCTATCGAGGAATAAACTGAAACAAAAACTGACGCTTTACCATTGCCCAGATAATTAGAATGGTAATTGTATGTATAGCCGTGTTGACCAGAAAATTATCGTAACTTCCGAACGGTGTATTGCTGAATAATATAATGAAATAGACATGCAGGATAAACACATAGAGTGAAGCCTGCCCTAGCGGTATCAGTAGCCAGCCCAACAGTTTGTTTATCGGCACCCAATAATGGGTCAAGGCATAATAAAAAACGATAAACAAAGAAATATTATTGATAATTCTTCCTAGGCCTAAGGTCGATTTTTGAAACCAGCTCATATACATATCATGATAAAACGCTTCATCAATACCCGCTAAATCACGCAAAGGCCAGAATACGGCATTAGGGTTATTTAATGCGAGGGTTAAAAAAGCTAAAGAAAAGCATAACGCAGTAATAATAAGCACTTTATTTTTACTTTTAGCCATAGTGCCAAGCACTGTTTCCTGATGGTATCCGCTGGACATTCCGATTATAAACAGCAATTGCCAGGTTAGTGTCGGAAAACCCTGCTCAAAAAGAGCACCCGTTATTCTGAAATGATAGTTCTGATTTATCCAAAACAGGGTACAGCTGGTAGCTATCAGCCAGACTGTTTTCTGCTGATGCAAACAATAGAGAATGAGTGGCGCTACTGCAATCAGTCCAACATATAGCCCTATAACTTGAAATTGGTGAGGGCCAATTCTCAGTAACAATGCCTGTTTGACAATATTGAACCAGGAAGTACCGCTCGGCGGGTAGAGAGGAAATACTTTATTTTGTTCTGTAATGGGAACCCAGTTTATCACTTCAAAAACATCCACAAAAGGTAACAGGCCTAATAAAGCAATACTTAATATGACAAAAAGATTGACTCTATATAATTGAAAAGAACGCTTCCAGAGCTTTAATGCTGAACTTTTAAAACCATCTCGAATTATACGTTTTTTATAAACGATTCCCAAAACGATGCCTGAAAGAAAAACAAAACCTTCAGCGCTAGATATTAAGCCAATTCGTTCCCAGACAAATAAACTGAAAAAGGAATAATATTCCATATGGACTGTAATAACGACCAGCATTATTAGCCCTCGAAGAAAGTCTAACCGTAAATCTCGACCGTCATCAGTAGGGTATGAATATTTACTCATATCATAACCATTTGATTTAGAAAGCATAGAGGACATTATTTAAGCTCTTATTAATCAGCACTCTTCTGCTTTAATTGTTGTGTTTTTTCTTTTAGTACCTGCAGAGAGAGTCCAAAGCTAGGCAATACGTTAACGATAGGGTGTATTAAAAGTGAAGTAAGGCAACCAGTAACAAATAACCCACCCACCTTGTTGGCTTTTTTGTCCCTGCTCAAACCATCTCAATCGTTACGAAGCACACGGATGTGCAAGTGTCGCTCGAAGCAGGATGCTGGTTGCGACCGTAGCTGGCTATGCGCCTCTTGAGATAGTTTGAGCAGAAATAAAAAATCTGCGCAATCTGGGTGGGTTATTTATTGCCAGTTACCTAAACCTATCAAGCGGCTATATTTGCCATATTATTCCAGTAGTAGCTATCCCAGAAAGAATTTGATCGGTTAAGCTGTAGCAACAGCATGTAATCAATGTTGTCACTTTTCTACCATGCGCCAGCAAATTTCAAACCATACTGAATAACGTAACGATGAGTACTTTCTGTCAGGTTTTACTACGTTATACCATGATTTTTAAAAGGTCAGCTCAAAATATATCGGGTAATTTTATAAATATTTCTGGACTCATTCTATACTAACATTCGACAGCTTCACCAAGTTATACTTCGCGCGGTCACGGATGCGGAATTTATAAGCTGCTGATTTTTTGTCGATAGCAAGGCGCTGAAACAGGCGCATAGCAAGCTACGCAACTGTTTCAGAAACGCAGCTATTGGCAAAAACTCAGCGGTTAGAAAACCGCAGTCGTGACCGCGCGAAGTATATACCTGACAATAATTTATTGAAACACTATTATTTTGTTTGCAGTTCACTTTTGGTTTTTAATACAGCCTCTGCATTTTTTAGTTCTGGTTCATCTGAATTAAAAAACCCTGATATTTTTTCCCATAAAGTTTTTTCTAAATCCCGCTTAGGAATTTCTACAGTTGTTTCATTAGAAGGTCTCTTAACTGGCATTGAGCTAGGTCTTAAATCACCTTGTACGCTGACCAATTTATCGCCTTCAAAAAATAGGGAAAGCCTTTTTTGAGTTCTTTCCTCGCCCCCTAATTGTTCTGAATAGATATAGTCCCAACGCTTTTGATGAAAAACATCCGTTAGCATTGATGAGCCCATAATATATAGAACTTGACGCTTGGTCATTTGTGGTCGAAGTTGATCAACTATTTCCTGATTTATAATATTTCCTTGTTGTATATCTAAGGTATAGACACAAGCAGATAAAGAAAGACTAATTATTAGAACTAGAGGATAAGTAAATTTTGTCATATTTTCTTGATTTAAATAACGTATGGGGAAAATCATACCGTATGTTAAAAGATAAT
>JALSLS010000137.1 GCA_026988195.1 Methylomonas sp. | reverse complement strand
TGTTGAATGTATTGCTACTGCTGCAAGATAATCAAACTATGGAGGCAGAATCTTTATTGCTGTCTTTACTACCTGTTTTTACAGCAGAAAAATTAACTAATATTCCAGGTGATATTCAAATAGTTGCGCTTGCTACCCAGCTGGAAATTGCATTTTTACAAAAAAATAATGAATTAATTTGGCTGCTTCGTTATCAAAATGCTCTAGAAAGCTTAGATAATAACAATACGGGTTTAGCTGCTAGATTGCTACGTTTTCAGTCTAAGTGGTTATTACAAAAAGGTCATTATGCTGAAGCTGAGGCTAAGTTACAGCAAGCCCTTACCTTGTATAAAATTGATTTAACGAGAACAGGTATCGCGGGAACACTTTTAGAACTGGGTGAGTTATATCAGAAGCAAGCTGATTACTTACATGCCATTGATTATTTTAAAAGAGCTATTGTTGTATTTCGGTCTTTAGGGAATGTAGAAAAAGTTAAAAAAGTAACAGTTATACTTTCTAACGCAATAAATAAACTACCAAAATAGCTCCCATACTCCACTCCCACGCTGGAGCGTAGGAGCGATGGTGAGTCGTTTATTTATTTAGAATTGCTTAAAATGGAGTCAGAGATTTAATCTTGCTAAGAGTATAATTGGTGGTAACTTTTAAGCGTAACCACAGGGCGCAATGAAATCTCTTTATCCAGCAATAGAACCTTTTCAATCTTTTTTTCTTCAAACAAACAGTCAGCACTCTGTTTATGTTGAACAATCAGGGAACCCTAACGGTATTCCCGTCATTTTTTTACATGGGGGACCTTGCTCAGGGACGAAGCCAGGTCACCGGCAGTTTTTTAATCCTGAAAAATATCATATTATTCTGATGGATCAGCGTGGTTGTGGTCAGTCATTACCTTTTGGAGAGGTTGAGCACAATACAACCCAGGACTTAATTGATGATATGGAGCAAACCAGAAAGCAGTTAGGTATTAAGCAATGGATATTATTTAGTGGTTCCTGGGGAAGTACGCTAGCACTTTTGTATGCTCAGCAGCATGCCGCTAATGTTCAAGGGATGATTATTCGTGGTGTTTTTTTAGCGAGACAGAAAGATTTAGACTGGTTTGCTAAAGATGGTGCTGGTCGAATCTTTCCTGAGAAATGGGAACAGTTAATTAATAGTATTCCTGAGTCTGGCAGGGCTAACTGGGTAAAAGGGTTGTATGATGCTGTTTTTGGGGCAGATGAAATAACCCAAAGAAGAGCTACTCATGCATGGATGGCATGGGGGGGGCAGGTGGCTTTAATGCAAGCCTATCAGGAAGATGATAAGCCAGTGCATGTTAGCGATAAAATGGTAAAGCAAGTGCAAATGGAAATACACTATGCTTTAAATAAGTATTTTATTACTGAAAATGAGGTTCTACAAAGATGTGAGGCAATACAAGATATTCCTACTATTATTATTCATGGAAGGAATGATCTAGTTTGCCCCATAGAAGCAGGGTACAGTTTACATAAAACTTTACCGAAAGCTGAGTATATTGTGTTACCCAATTCCGGACATATTGCTAGTGGCGATGAAATGATTGATGCATTGCTTGATGCGACTGATAGAATAGTTGAATGATACAGAAAAAACGATTAGTCATCGCAATGACTGGGGCGACAGGGGCTATATACGGCGTTAGAATGTTGCAAATATTGCAGCAGCAAGAGCAGTGGGAGTCGCATTTAGTGATTTCATCTTCTGGTTTAGTTAATTTAAAGTATGAGATGGAGATGGGGCGCTCTGCCTTATATGAATTAGCTGATGTGGTGCATGGGGTTAATGATATTGCTGCCAGTATTGCCAGTGGGTCATTTAAAACAGAGGGTGTTATTGTCGCGCCCTGTTCAATGAAAACCTTATCAGCAATAGCCCATGGTTTTGGGGATAATTTAATTACCCGTTCGGCTGACGTGGCTTTAAAAGAGCGTAGGCGGGTGGTGATTATGCCTAGAGAAACGCCGTTGAACCTAGCGCATATCCGCAATATGGCCAGTGCAACAGAAATGGGCGCGATAATCTTCCCACCGATGCCCGCCTTTTACAGTAAATCAAATTCAATTACCGCCATGGTTGATGAGGGAGTAGGGCGAGTGTTAGATATGTTCGGTGTTGATGTCACAGGGTTGTTTGAACCTTGGGAAGGGTTATAATAGTCGGTTGTAGTAAACATTGTATTTAATTGATTTAGGGGTCTTCATCAATTAGGATATGCATTAATTTTAGAATGAATGGGTTGTTGGAATATGAAAAGAGTACTCGTAATATGTGGTTTATTTTTGATAATGGCTACGCCAAGTCAGGCTAAAAAAGGGCTTGATGCTTCAGCAGGGAAAGATGCTTTTGAAACCTGTAGAGGTTGTCACAGCACACCTAATTACAGTAATGTTGCTCCCGTTTTTTATGTGCCAAAAATTGGTGGGCAGCGTAAAGCTTATCTTGCCTCTGCACTTATGTCATATAAGCATGAAAACAGAGCTCGTACTTCAATGCTAGCAAATTCTGAGAACCTAACAGAAGATATGGCCGTTGCTATTTCTCAATATATTGAAGTGTCAGCAGGTAAAGTGACTAAGGCTGGTTATACTGGAGGAGACGCTAAAAAAGGAGAGGCATTAGCAGCAACCTGTACAGGTTGTCATACCGGTGATTTAAAAGATGGGATGACAGCACCTATATTAGCCGGTCAGCATGGTAATTATTTAGTCAAAGTTATGCAAGATTACCAATCGGGGGTAAGAAAAGATGCGGTTATGCAAAGCATGGTAGGGGCATTTTCTGAAGATGAGTTAAAAGATATTGCGGCTTATTTTGCTAATCAAAAAGGTTTAAGTATCGTTAAATAAAAGCTATATCAAA
This sequence comes from Methylomonas sp., assembly GCA_026988195.1. Taxonomy (GTDB): domain Bacteria; phylum Pseudomonadota; class Gammaproteobacteria; order Methylococcales; family Methylomonadaceae; genus QPIN01. Next base: position 635 of record JALSLS010000137.1, on the reverse strand, counting down.
TAAAAAAGCCTCAATAACTAAGTTATTGAGGCTTTTTTTTGCGAGTTTTAAATGAATTTAAAAGTTCTAGCATTAGGGGCATAGGCTTTCCTGGTATCTAGGGTACTGCCATGAAGTTAAGCTTTAAAGTAGGATGGGCAAAGGAGGTACGACGTGCCCATCAATGGCATCGCGCTGAATTGATGAGCACACTATCGCTTTGCCCATCCTACATTTATGTGATCACAAAGTATCAGGAAAGCATTTTAGAGTTCTTACTATTACGGAAAATAAGCGGCTGCTCATTATCTGATAAAGCACTTTTCCTTGCTGAATCTAACGCCTCGTCAATCACATGACGGTCAGGTGATTTACTGCATACGGGATCGGTACTATGCATATCCCCGGTTAAAATATAAGCTTGGCAGCGACAACCACCAAAATCCTTTTCTTTTTCATCGCAACTACGGCAAGGTTCTTTCATCCAGTCAGTGCCACGGAAAAAATTGAAGGCTTTGGATTCATTCCATATTTCTTCAATACTGTGCTCTGTTACATTTGGACAATCAAGACCGGGTAACTCACGAGCAGAGTGACAAGGTAAGGCAACTCCATCGGGTGCAATGGTTAAAAAAGTTGTACCCCAGCCATTCATA
>JALSLS010000136.1 GCA_026988195.1 Methylomonas sp. | reverse complement strand
AAGAAAAGAGTGAAAAGAATCATCCAGTCGAATGTGCGTGAAACCTTGACAGCTTCAGCGCGAGATCGTACAGCTGATTGAGATGCGCTCATTAGCTTACCTCCTAAAAATTAAAATTATATTTTTTATTTACTTTCTCCCTTAAGTCAGCCCCGTACCGTATTAGGTACAGAGCTAACCAGGAGATAGTATTGTATTGTTTAAATCTGACTTATGCTTTTTTATTAAGCTAGGTCTTTTTTAATCAATTTTGAAATTGCCATAACTTCAGTGTTTACAACACCCATTACAGCAAGAGCAGCCCAACCAAAGAATACGAAACCGTAATGCAATGGAGCAACAAACAACTCTTCCATAAACCAGAAAGTGTGTCCCCACTCATTCAAGCCAACGTTTGGAAGAATCATGAAAGGACCAATTACTGATACCAAATACATAAGGTGCAAACCTTCGCTGTATGTTGGAAGTCTAGTTTTAGCATACAAGAAAGAAGATACGCCAGTGATGATGTAAATTGGGTATGACAAATAGAATTCGATGATATGACTTGGTGTAAAATCAGTATCACGAACAATAGTTTGATGCCATGTGCCATCTTGCTCTGTGAAGTACGAAGCTCCCCAGTAGATAGCCCAACCATACATGCATAACCAAACCCAGTGATGGAAGTGTCTTCTCAACTCTTCACGAGGAGTGATAGACATAACTTTACGATCACGAGTTTTCCATAACCATCCCCATAAAGCAGATGCAAGAACTACTTCCGCAACCAACTCAATGTATAGCATGTTCATCCAATATGTTTCGAACTCAGGTGCGAATGAATCTAGTCCAGCAGACCATGCATAAACACCTTCATACCAACGGATGAATGAATAGAACACTAAATATAGCAATAAACCTAACCACAGGTTTCTTTGATTTAAAAGCGGTGCCTCTGCAGCATCAGCTTTAACTGACTCAGTTGTAGCAGCCATTTCCTACCTCCTAAAGTTTTTAAATCCTCAACATAATTGTTGAGTGTTTACTTAACTTTCCATAATTAATACATGCTTACAAAAAATTAAAAACATGCAACCTCAATCCATTGCGGTGTAGTGAATTTTACTTACCTTACCCCCCTATGTCAAGAACATTACCCCTATAATTTTACTTTGTATTGATCACTCATCACCACTAATGCTTCATTGTTTCCTATTATTTTGTTATTATGATTTTAATTTCAAACAATTAACACTTATAACTTACTAACAACATGAAAAGAAATATTATTTTTTTAATCGTAGGACTGGTTGCTCTTTTGGCCTTTCAAGCAAAAGTAGTTATGCCTTTTGTTTATGATATGGCCGCTTCTGACTTATTCCTTAAAGATACTGGCGACGAAGCAAACAGAACCTCCGCTAACACTCAAATGACCATTGCCGCATTTAACCAATGCAATACTTATATTGCCAACGATATTTTACCCGAGCAAACAGTGACCTTCTCTGACAAGGCTATTAACGCTTTTAGCCTTGGCGGTTTTCGTTATGTTATAAATTCCGATATTGAAATACAGCCCAAAGATTCAACACCGCTGTTAAAAAGGTATGTTTGTCGAATTGCATATACAAGTGATGATAATGATGACGCCAATATTTTAGACCCTGACAACTGGTCAGTTGATGGTATCTCAGGTCTTGATGAGAGCAACGTCCTTTAATCTAAAATTTACAGATCCCCAATAAAAAAGGGCTGTTAGCATTCCATGCTAACAGCCCTTTTTTATTGTCCCCACAACGGCTATAACGCCTTTTTAGCGATTACAAAGCCCCCTATTAATGCAGCCTCTGCATTCAGGCACACTTTAACTGAATAATTTTTCAGGACCTGCCTATATCGGCCTTTTGCCAAAAAACCTCGCATAAAATCACCTGTCTGCATATTTGATAAGTTTTTGGCTGCAATACCTCCCGCCAAAACAACACCCGCTTTAGGGAGTAGCTTTAGTGCCAGGTTCCCCGCCTCAGCGCCATAAATTTCGCAAAATAACGCCACTGCTTTTGCACTTAACTTACAATTTTTATCACTAATAACAGCAGCGAAACCGTCCTCAGTTATTCTTGCTTCAACCTTTTGATCCACTTCTGCATACGCTATTACTTTTAAATATTTATAAATATCTATCAAGCCCTGCCCACAAACCACTCGCTCACAACTCACATGCTCAGGGTAACTTTTTAGTAAATACCGCAATAACCCGATCTCCAGCTCATTTCTAGGGGCGAAATCTGTATGCCCCCCCTCTGTAGCAACTACCTGATAGTTTCCCTCATCCCATACAATCAATGCCTCACCTAACCCAGTTCCCGCTGCCAATACTGCAACATTTCCCTTTTTTTCTATCGCTTCTGAATTTAACTCTACAAAATCCACATCCGGCAATTCTAAAACACCCCAGGCAGTAGCTTCTAGATCATTTAATAATTTAACATAGCTTGCACCCGTTTGATCAGCAATATCCTGCCGCCTCAGAACCCAAGGCAAGTTTGTTGTGACGCAATCACCACCCTCAATTGGACCTGCCACACCTATACAAACACTCTGCAAGTCTAAGTTTCTTTCCTCACTTAAAAAGTGACTTAAAAGCGCTTTGAACTCTCCATAATTAGTACTTGCATACTGCTTCTTTTTACTACAAACCCACTTCTCGCCTTTTAATTGATACAAGGCCAAAATGGTTTTTGTCCCGCCAACATCACCTGCAAGAATCATTAGTTACCCTCGTAACTATTTACAACTTTATAATTTTGGTCTTTATCAAATGAAACAACCTGATACGGATCTTGCCTACCCCCCATGTCCATACCTGGCGTACCAACTGGCATCCCTGGCACCGAAATCCCTAGAACACTGGGCTTATTTTTTATCATCGCCCTAATGTCAGCCACAGGCACATGCCCTTCAACCACATAACCATTGACTAACGCGGTATGGCAAGAAGCCATTTGATCTGTCACACCATATTTGTCTTTGATTAATTTCACATCATTTGTCACATAATCTTTTACAATAAAATTATTTTCTTTTAAGTGCTCAATCCATTTACCACAACATCCACAAGTTGGACTGCGGTAAACCTCTATTTCTAAAGACGACAAGCCCCCCTCTTCCGCATGAACTACAACACTAGAACTTATTAATATAAAAAACAACACTCTAATTATTTTATTCATCTCTTTCCCCATTGATTGTTACAACAATACTTCTACTTCCTGCACTATTACGGTGCTCACATAGATATATGCCTTGCCATATTCCCATCTTTAACTGCCCCTTTGCAATTGGGATAGTTAACTCACACCCCAATGTGACCGCTTTAATATGCGCCGGCATATCATCACTTCCTTCTAACACATGCCTATAATAAGGCTCATTCTCTACAACTGAGCGGCTAAAATAAGCTTCCATATCGATTCTAACATCTGGATCTGCATTTTCATTTATCGTTAATGATGCTGATGTATGTTGTATAAATAAATGTAACAAC
>JALSLS010000135.1 GCA_026988195.1 Methylomonas sp. | reverse complement strand
TTTGCTAAATCTACGCCTACGATGGTATCTTTCATAACTAGGACTCCTTTCTGCTTTCGTTTGGGAAAACTTCAGTTTAACTCACCCCAATTAAGGGTGAGGGAGTCCAATTATCTATTTTGTAATTAAAGGAATCTGATTATAAGAACATCGACTACTAAATCATTCTCTTTTTAGGCGGTATTTCTTAGGATAAGGAAATACATCCTCATACAGCCCTTTCTCAATATTCGCTTGTTTATTAATCCAAGTATCTGCATCAAATAAATCAGCATGGTATTTCATGAATGATGCTTTAACCCTATCATTATTTAATAGAAAACTCGCAAACTCTTCAGGAAAAATATCATTCGGTGCAACGCTATACCAAGGCGTAGCAGACATAAGCTCTTGATGATTTCTAGGTTGTGGTTTTTTCCTGAAATTACAATCAGTTAAATACACTATCTCATCATAATCATAGAAGACGACACGCCCTAATCGTGTCACACCAAAGTTTTTATACAATAAATCTCCAGGAAATATATTCGCTGCAGACAATTCTTTAATGGCATTGCCATAAGATTTCACTAGGCAATCAATGCGATCAAAATTTTGTTCTTTCTGGGCAATTTCAAGTTCTAAATTTAAGGGGTTCATACGCCGTTCGATATAGACATGTTTAATCATCAATTGCTTTTCACCTGCTTTGTCTTCTATAAAGCTAATACTACTACCACAGGTATCTTGTAAATCCTTTAACAGCTCTGGTGTAAACCTATTTAGTGGCAAAACAACTTTAGAAAACTCCAGCATATCCGCCATACGCCCTACACGGTCATGCTGTTTTACTAACTGATATTTTTCCTCTACCTGCTGGCGACTAATTTCTTTGGGTGGGGCAAAATAATCACGAATGATTTTAAAAACATAAGGATAAGAGGGTAAAGTAAAAACCGACATCACCATACCCGCTATACCAGGAGCCAATATCAAATCATCATCAGAGTATTCTAGATGGTGTAAAAAACCTCGATAGAAATCCGTTTTACCCTGTTTTTGAAAACCAATTGAAGAATATAAACCCTCCTTCTTTCGCATCGGCATTAAACCCTGTAAAAAATAGACAATGGCTGATGGCACAGGATGTGACACCATAAAATAGGCGTAAGAAAAACCAAATAGTTGTGAAACTGAATCTTCACCAATCAATAAAGCATCAACATATATAGCACCATTTTCATTGTTTAATAGCGCTACCGCAAAAGGATATACATCATGTCCATTAATTGCCTTACCCACAATATAGGCTGCTTTATTTCGATAAAAGAGTGCGTTAATCACTTGATATTGAAAGTTAAGCTCGGCAGTACGGTTTCCCTTTTTAAATACTTTACAAACTGAACGAGCAATATGTCTGCTATCACGTTTAAAGTTTTCAAAGGGTAATGTGAGAGAAAATTGATTTGAAATATTTTCAATTGATGTGAAGAAACCACTGTTTGCAGGATAATAAGCTTTATATGTTGGCACATCAGAATGTACATATTCTGTCGAAACCGAACTACGTATAAAAATATATTCGTTAGTGTAATACTCACGCTCAAAAATTCGACAAAATAAAGAATTATAAAAAGTTTCGGCTAATTCAGATTGTGGATGATCTTGTAATAAAAGAATATATTGTGACTTTATATCAGCCCAATCATTTTTAGAGAATGGCCTTATTTCAAATCCATTTTCAAGCGTTGCAATTGCTTCATCAACCCGTGTATCATAAAACTGAATACGCAAACGTGAGTACTTTCGTTCCGCCTTCCAATCTGCTGTTTCAAAACGATGTTGAGCACCTTCGGTTATCTCACTGAATATCCTAAAGTGGTCATCAAAACCAGTGAGAATGGTTTGGGCAATGTCTTTTAAATGGCTCATATTTTGACTATATCACTTCAATTTAAATCTACTAAATATTTAAAGTTATTAAAAATGATATCTAGCAAAAACATTATTAAACGAACACAATGCTGGATTAGCCAGTTTATTATTCAACATAATATATGCCCCTTTGCCAAACGAGAGTTTGAAAAAAACAGTATTCATTATGAAGTCGTAATGAGTGAAAAGATAGAAAACCAATTACAAGAATTAATCTATTCATGTGAACAACTCGACCGAGAAAGTGGTGTAGAAACGAGCTTACTAATAACACCCAACGGCCTATCCGAGTTTGATAACTTTTTAGATTTTTTAGAACTTGCTAATAATCTGATATCTCAACAAGGCTATGAGGGTATTTATCAACTTGCTAGTTTTCACCCAAACTACTGTTTTGACGGTGTTGAGACTAGTGATGCTAGTAACTTCACTAATCGATCACCTTACCCCATGTTGCATTTAATACGTGAAGCAAGTATCGAGAAAGCCTTGAAAAATTATCCGAAACCCGAGAAAATTCCTATTAGGAATATTGAATATACAAAAAAAATGGGGGCAAAAGCACTTAAAGAATTATTAAATAACTGCTGTAAATAATATTTACATTTATAGATTCTTTATAGAAAGACTTATATCTCTCAAATAGATAAAAATTAACACCAATAATATTGGGTAGCAGCTTATAAATAATTAAAAATAGCCCTGAACATGAACACCTTAGTTAATTATGTAAATTGGATAAAGGTGCTTTTTCTTTTTATATAAACAAATAATAAGCTTCTTGCGAATGGCATTCATATCAAGTTGTATAAACCCAATATTTTTATCATTAACTGTAGAAGTATAATATTTATCTACAAACTGCATCACTTCATCACTTAGCTTACTGATATCGGTATTAATGATTGATAAAAGTTTATCAATATGAACTATTGTTAATTTAGAATTATTTGCTTCTAAATACAGGCATAACAAATATTCTTCTTTTTGCATAAGCAATTTTATTTCGGTGTATATATCTTGGATACCATTCTCTAATTGACTAAATTTTAGTCCTTTTTTAAAAGGTAAAATTTGGGATATTTTTTTTACAATACGCATTTGGTCGTTAATTAAATTATTAATGCTTACTGCATTTAGTGCTAGTTTATTTATATCCTCATCTATCGTAAATGACCCTTGATCAATATCTCGTCGACTTATTGCTTTTCGTCTTTGCCCTAGTTTAGTTTGTCGTTTATTGTGACCCCTATATAAACTACTAAAGGTTTTTCGTCTCTCTACGGGTAAACGTCGTTCATCTCGAGTCTTTCGTCGCTCCAATACAGCATGATCCTCAATTAAAAAAGAGACTTTAATAGCCTGATCTTCTTCAATATTTTCAGCTAATGATTTCTTTATAGCGAACATGTGATTCCTGTTAACTCGATAATCGAATTTATTTATTTTTAATTACCATCAGAATCAAAAATAGTGGTTATTAAAAAATATAGTGAGACCATGTTCTTGTACAAAGTGAACTGTACCCCATCCTTAGGACAGTTTTAGCCTCAACTTAAGAACTATTTTCTGTTTATAATTGTTACATGAGGAAATAGAAAATGAGTAAAAAACGAAGAAAC
>JALSLS010000134.1 GCA_026988195.1 Methylomonas sp. | reverse complement strand
GCATTGCCAGCATAAATCCTTAATGCTTCAAGCACCGAACTTTTACCCGAATTATTTTTGCCGACAATTAAATTAACACGGCCTAACTTTTTAACCTGAAAATCTTCCAGAGAGCGAAAGTTTTTTATTTCTAATGAATCAAGCATATTCAATCCTAAGCATTACACACTATTTTTATATAATTATACCCATTATTTCTTCCCTGTAATGGCCTTAACATCCGCCAGCAAATCCCCAAACTTGCCATAATTGACTTTTACGCCATCATCTAAATCTAAGCTGATACGCATATCGGCGTAGTGTTTTAATTTATCGTCAAATTCGCTGAGTTCGGTTTGTTTTTTCTCTAAAGCAGTGAGGGATTTTTTAAAACGATTACTTTCAGCCGTGGTGCTGGCATCTTGCATTTGTTTTTGTAACACCATCGCGGAAGCCTCGTATTTACCTAATAACGGTGTGACATACTCAGTTCGCATTCGGGATAAAGTGCTTTCATTGTAGCGGTGTAGATAGACTAAACATTCAAAGGCTTTTTGTTTACCTGAGCTGAATAACCAATAGATGGGGCGTTTCTTGTAGGTTTTTAGGTGGTCTTTATAGAATTGAGTAGCGAGATAACGGCGGATAGTGTCTAGGCTGGATTCACTGTTTTTAGCTTTGATGGCGTATAGGCATAGGCTTTCTGCTATAAAATCTAAATTCTGTTGGTGATTTTCTTCACCCCATACCACACGCACAAATTCACGTAAACGATGGGTCGCATCATCTGCAAACCATGCTTGATCGGTAAGTGGGATAATGCCATCTTTATCAGCGGGGAAGATTTGGTATGCACCTTGTTGCACTAATTCACTAAAACCTTGATTGCCTGCATGGGCATAAACTAAGCCTTGTTGGTCTAGGGAATACCGTCCCATCATGCAACCGATGGCATAGCTGATTAATTCTGCGAGGGTATCGGATTGAAAGCGGTTTTCTAAGATTTCATCAGATAATTTGCCGCCATAACGGTATTTAGGATTTACTATTAAAGTGATTTGTTCTAGCGGTACATCGGGGGTGAGTTCGTCTTGCAAGCCGTAGGCATCAATAAACAAGCGGTTGTTTTCTTGTTCTAGACCTTGCATTTCGAGGATGGTTGCGCGGTTGTGGCTTTGCCATGCCGCGTAAATATCCGATAAAGCGTAGGTTGGGTTAGCGGCTTTATCGCGTAACCCGACATTTTCGGCTTCGATGTATTGGGTTGCGCTATCGCTAACCCAACCTACGGCACTCTCGTTCCCACCGTCCTCGGTGGGAATGCATACGGTACTTTTATCATGCTCGGTCTGCATTCCCACGCAGGAGCGTGGGAACGAGGTTTGCACTAAGGGGTTTGTTTTGTAGTCCCATGAGGTTTCGTAGCTGTCCCAATCAAATTTAGATAACTCCACAGCAATTTTACTATTCTTATAAATAGTTTCTGGTATATTTTTTAAAAATGGAATACTTCCAATTTCTGTACTGGTAAAACTCAGAGATGGAGCCAAAACTGATAGATATTGATGTGCTACTTCGGAGCATAGTAACCCTAGAACCCCAAAAGTATCTTTGTCATCTTCAACGGTAATAGAGCGCCCCGTATCATCAAATAAAAACCCCGTTAATTTTTGCCTAACAGCGAATCTTCCTGAACTTATTTTTGAATATGTTAATCCACTTTTAAAATAACAAGTAACATTTCTAACAGCTGAACTTCTATGTTTTTTTATTCTTTGTCCGTTATTTTCCCAGTCAACCACAACGTCATTGTTTCCATACCATTTTCTAAATTGCCCACCACTATTACATGGAAACCATTTAACATTACCCTTAACAGGCTCACCGCTAACACAATCAAATTGTATTTTTACCAAGTCTATTTCACACCAAAGCCTTTGAAATATAGTGTTATCTCCTGTTGACATACCAGCTCTCAGAGAAGCAACATCATGAACGCTATTGTGGTCACCAAAAGTGGATAGAAAATTTTCACTCACCCAATACGCAATCGGACTACCTGGTATTTTCTTAAAGTCATCTTGCTGGGTACTATCAAAACGGTTACCTTGTTTCAATAAAGCCTGTTGCTTTTCGGCTTCATTGCCCTCAATCAACCGAAAGAATACAGGTCGATACTGTTCTATATGCTGTTTACTCAACACCCAAGCCGTTGTTTGTACCACTTCCCCTGATATTTGACTAAAGGCTCTTGCCCCAAGGTGTGCCATGGTAATAAAATTTTTAGTCTCTAATAACCATTGCCGTGATTTTTCATAACTGGAAAGAAACATCCAAGACTGCATATTAACTTGAGCATTAAAACCATTGTCTTTGAGTAAACTAAAGCCATGCTCCATAAACATGGCAAACAAATCTGATTTAGCATCTGGATAATAAGCTTTAGCAAAGGTTTTTAAGTCTTTGTTCATGCCCTTACTGCCCATATACGGGGGATTGGCAATCACTACATCATATTTTTGTGCGAGAATTTGCGCTTGTTTCACTAATGGCAATAAAGTTAATGCTTCATGTTGAGAAAAAATATCGCCTGCTTGCGCCAACTCTTCTATTTGTTGTCTTATATCGGGTAACCTTTTAGCGAATAATTCGGGAATAGCAATCAAAGAGCCTAGTGTTTTCGCATCCTCAAAAATTTTGATTAATTGCCCACCGCCTGACACTTCTCCACCAACCACTAAACCGCCTTCACCTAAGTTGCCTGATTGCATTGCCATCACATTCAACTGCACCTCACGGCTAAAAATACGCCGATCATCGGCACGCGCTAACATCATCAAGGCAAAACCTGCCAGTTGTACGGCGCGGTCATCAACATCCAAGCCAAATAGATTATTTTCTAAAATCAGTTGTGGGATTTTACGCGGTTGATAGCCGCGTTCTTGATAAATGGCTTTTAATGTGTGATAGGCTTCTACTAAGATATGACCTGAACCACAGGCAGGATCTAATACTTTGATGTTTTCGGGTTCTATGCTGTCAGGGGTGATCGCGGCTAAAGCCGCTCCTACTTCGGGTGTTTGTTCTGCTGGTTCAATATAATAGTCCATCCCTGCTTTAATATTGGAATCAGGATAAGTTTGCAGCCATTGCCGACCCACAGAATTTTGCACCAGATATTTTACAATCCAATTGGGGGTAAATAATTGCGTGGCGGCAGGTATATCTTCCGATTTAACCACCTTACCCATCACTGCATCTTTCTTTTCTGAAATATAGAATTGATATAACCAGCCAATCACTTCGACCTGCAGCCAATCTTGTTCAGGAACATCATCCACTAAGCCACGCAGGATAGAATCGGTACGGGTGAGGTTATCGGGTAATAACAGTTCGGTTTCATCATCAATGGATACAAACAGAAACGGCATGGCTTGATGTAGCGCGTGGCATTGCCCTAATAATAAGGTGCGATACAGTAGCTCGTCTTGATTGCCTGCCAGTTTGAGTTCAATAATCTGATCACGATTTAAGCCTAAACCCTCAGCCACATCTTGGGCGTGGTCTAAGATTTCAAAACCACTGTTATTTTCAGGATGGGATAAAACGCGAAGTCCATGATCCAAATAATCATGGAGTTCCATAAAGCGGATGGCGCATAAACGGTTGAACCATGTGTAAGCAATAAATTCCATTAAGGCAGTAAAACCAGTACTCTCAACCCGTGAAATTAAATTATCCCGCGCAGCTTTAAGTTTTAAAGCGACACTACGCCCTTCAATAATCAGCGTTTGTCCGTCAACAATGGCAGGTTCAATATGGCTGTGGTAAATGCCTAGTTCATTGGCTCGTTTGGTCACTGCCGTAATAAAGGCGTTTCTGGCTAGGGGGGCGTATTTTTTGATGTTGGAAGTATTCATATAAATGATTACTTATCCATGGGGTTAATTAACGATAAACCTGAAATCCAGTCAAAATCTTTGGTATTTCGAGTCGCTAGTGGCATTTCGTAATCTAAGGCTGCGGCTGCAATCAAAGCATCTCCCAGCGACATTTTTTTCATCTGACGCAGTGAAATGGCTCGCTCACATTGTTTGGTCGTTAATGCTATTTCACGCATAGCTGATAGAACGCTTGTAATCCCTTGAGCTTGTTGTAATGAAAGATTCCAATAGCCTAAAACCTCTACTTTACTAATAATGGAGTATGCAGGCTGAATCGTAAGCAACCATTGCCTCAATGCCTGGTGTTCTTTCTGTACTGAGTAAATGATTATATTACTATCTAATATAATCATCATTCACGCTCGGGTAAGGTTCTATCTATGCGAATTTCATTTTGCCAGGCGGAAGGATCTTTAATATCAGAAAATGCATTGCTACGCACAGCAAAATCAAGAGCTTCTCCCAACTTTTGCTGTTGTATTTCTTGGTTTTCCAGAATATGGCACTCTTTTTCTGGTAATAATGCCAGGAAATTAATCACTTTATCGTAAATTTTATCAGATAGTTCTAGTTGAATTGTTTTCATCATATACCTCGTTAGTCTTATCTTTGTTAGTTAACTTCTACCAGTAAAATATCACATTAGCTGGTTCCCAAGCTCTAGCTTGGGAACCCACTATACGAAGCTCCAGCTTCAAACCCTATCACCATCCACGCTCAACCTCAATCAATCCCTCCAAGCCAGAATAATTACGCGCACTGGAATAACGCCAATCTTCGGGTTTATCTACATATCCCCTTTTCACCGGATTCATATGAATATAGTCAAGCTTTTGCCGCATGACTGTTTCAGTTTCGATGATTTGTGGATGACTGCCTTCTTCCCAAACCTGATAAGTTGATTCAATTTTATGCGCACGCTTGAACAAAGCCAATAATTGTAACAACCGATACGCTTTTAATTCATTTAAACTTTTCAATATTTCTTTCGCAGTATATGACTTGAAACGCTGAATATCACGACTTAAATCCTTCGATGCCGCGACACAATGCAAGTGATTTTCCAATATCACATAACCATATAGTTTAAAATCAGCCTGTTGCTGCAAATACCGCCAGGAATCTAAAATAATATTAACCGTTTCTGTACGGGTAAATACAGGTAGCCAATAATTAATCGTCATTGTCATAAAATGGGGGGCTTGCTGATGCATAACTCGGTAACGACTACGTGGCATAAGGGTTTCCTAATGATTTCGTGAAGCTGGAGCTTCCAGGAGAGGTTCCCAAGCTAGAGCTTGGGAACCAGCGATAATTTACTTCAGCCTAACTTTATCTCCCGCGTGAACGGCCAGTAACAATTTTTTACGTAATTGATCAAGATATTGCTCGACCTGCGCTTCTGTTTCAATAAACGCATCTCCTGATGATGTAATAATTTCTGCAGGACTTATTGTGACAGTTCTTTTTGGCTTTTGTGTAACAGGAGCTGGTTCAGTCACTTTTGATTCAGTTGTATTTTGTGATTTCTTGGCTTCTGCATCTTTACGCCTTTGTTCGTTTTCTGCTTTTAACTGTTCTGCATCAATATAAGCATTAATTAATTGATCTGCCTCATCTTCATAGCCCTCTGCGTCAGCTTGTTCGCTGATTATTTGAGGGATTGAGTTTGTACTGTCAATGTGTTGTTTACATCTTTGTAATGGGAGCAATGCTTTATTGCTTAATTCACTTGGTGCTGCACAGTCGTTTAAGGCTGTCGTTATCCTTTCAATTCTAAGATCTACTCTTTCCTGTGCATGAATCCGTTTTTCATTGACTAACTGATCATTAATCTTTTGAACGGTTTCTATTAGTGGTTTTATATGGCGTAATTGTCCATAAGGTTCTGCCATCTGATAAATACGTTCTAATTCCTTTAGTGCTTTTAAAGCTTCTTTATGTTTTTCTAGTGCTGGACGATTGGCTTTAAATTGGTTATTAAGCACTTCTGCCAGTGCTTGCCATGTTTGAAATTGACTGTTATAGAATTCGTCTAGGTCTTCAAAGTCTTCTGCGAAGTCCTCTAATGCATCCGCATCTTCTATCAAGCGTTTAATTAGCTCAAAGCTGTTTCTTTGGTCTAAGATGCCTGCTAATAAAACCAAGCCTGATTGAATTTTTTCTGTACTGGGGAAATGTCCTGTTTGAGACTTGATAGAAAAGGATTTAAGCTCATCTTGCCATTTTTTCAATTCTTGTTGAATCAGTTCGGTAAGTTCTTTTTCGCCTGAGCCTGTGAAAGTTTTTGAGAATAATCTTTTAATTAAACCTACTGCTTTTTTGAGCTGTCTTTCGTCATGCTGGCGTATTTTTTGTATGCGAATTTCGCCACGTTTTCGGCTGTTAGTAAATGGCTCATAGGCTTTGTTTAAAACTAGCGGCATACTTTGCAGGGTAAAGCTTATTTTTCCAGCTAACCCAAGTCGAGCTGCAATTAATAATAATTCATCATCTAACCAGCCATAAGGGCGACGGGTATAGTGGCTGACTAAATCACGTAAATAAAGAGCTTCATTTCGTTCTACTCTGAGTGAGATGTATTGCTCTACTTCTTGCATGGCTTTTGGGTTGCATTCTTCAGCATCAAAATCCAGATTGGTTTGAGCACTATCATCAGCCATTAAGACCGCTTGTATTTCTCTTGATATATCCCCGGTTGTTGGTTTTAACAGATTTAGTTTTGCAAAAGTATTTTCTATAACATAACTGTAAGCCGCTTCCAAAATAGCACTGGGTGTTGCTGCTTTTTTGGTTATTTTTGTGCCTATGGCAAAAAGATCAGCTTCAATAAACAAGTTTTCAAAATCATGTCTTAATCGTTTTTCCCTTTCCATGTTTTCCATTTGCTTGTCACGTAGCAGATGCTCTTGTTCGGGACGTTGACCTGAGTTTTGTTTTAAGAACCGATCAGTCTGGATAAAGGTGGTTAGTTCATCCCATAGGCGTTTATGTTCACCTAGTTTAATCAAGATACAACCATCACCGTCTAATGTATGGTTAATGCAGTGCTGATCATGCGAAAAGTTTTCATAATGCGCATCTAATGGGGAGATTAGCTTTAATACCAAGTCTTCCAGTTTTGAACCATCTCTGGGATGTCCATTACAAAATCGACTCACTTTAAAGTCTTGTTTATTGACTGGGTAACGATATTGATTATTACGTTTTAATAGTTCGTCAAAAACGATGGTGGCAAGCTTGTTAGAAACCTCTGAAGGCTCTACATCAGTATGCCTAATCTCATTTTCTATTTCTTTTTCTTCATTTGTGAGAAAAATAAATTCATCACCATTACGGGCAATTAATAATTGCCGTTCTAAACGATTTAAACTGTCATCAATTTGTTTTCTTAAGCTTATTTTATCAGCATCTATCTGTTCAATAGAAAGAGTCACTAAGTTATCTAATGTACTTTTAACGGTATCGACATAACGAATTAAAAACAGGGTTTTAAGTATATTGCCGTCAAACTCTGTTAATGAATCTAAGTCACAAGCCTGATCAATCGTTCTTTTTACTGCTGGTTCTAAAAAGCTTTCTATGGGACTGTAAAAATTATAGAAAGGTATTAATACGTCTAAATTTCTATCTTTAACCTGTTTAGCAGCGGATTGAAATGCATCCAGTAAAGAGCGTTCTCCCATTGCTAAATGTTTACCTGTTGCGCCTTTTGTTCTAATAGACTCAAATACCTTTTGTACTAGTGCATAGTGATAAGGAATGAAGGGGTAGTTATCAATAAAGGAAGGTGCATCAGAAAAAGGTTTTAGTTCTGCTGTGGTGGTTTTATCAAAAGATAATTGATTACGGAGAATATCGCCTTTTTCCGCATAAATCTTAGCTAATTGCTGGCAGGCTAGTTCTGTTTTAGCTAATAAGCGTTTCTGAATAACTTCTGAAGTATTAGAGCTGCTTAGTGATGGCTTGGTTGCGAAACGACCTTGAATTTTTGAGAAATCATCGCCATCCCGTTTTTCCATGTTGCCGATAGCCGCATCTAAATCAGCTTGTGAGGTTACAATGACCCATGCACGCCCGCCGCAAGTGGTGCCGAGGTCTTCTACTATGGTTTGCAGTTTAAGCATCATCTGGATACTTTTGCCAATAAACTGCCCTACTTCATCGACTAAAAATAAAACATGCCTGCCATTTTTGCTTTCGATGTATTCGTTGACCCATTTACAGAAGTTTTTCACATCAAGTGGAAAATTATTACCTAGCTCTTCTATGGTTTGGCGTGCTGATTCAATGCTTTGCTGGCTTGCATGTGCAAAGGCTTCTGTTAGTTCATCACGATAAAAATCATAGGCATCTCTATTTTTTTCCCAAGTGTCGCCTATTAATTCAGAAAACTTATCTTTGAATGCTGGGTATTGTCCGCGTTTATCTAGTTCTCTTTCTAGGTGGGCAATATGCGGAAAATCGGCACAATAACCTACACGCTCATTAAAGACTTTAAGAAAGACTTTTAAAATGGCATTTTCTGCTTCATCGGTGTTAGCTCGTGAATCGATATTAAACAGGATAACATCGGCATCTTTATTGACCGCACTGTGTATATCACTGATAAGCATTGCATCGGTTATTTTTTCTTTGAAAAACTCGAATGCATTGCGGGTTTCACCGTTTTTTTCTACTTCTCTATTTTCAATAAGGTAAGAGAGTATTTTTAGGAAATGTGATTTACCTGATCCGAAAAAGCCTTTTATCCATACACCCATTTTTGTGTTGGGATTGAATTTGTCATTACATGATGGCAAATAGGCTTCGAAGAATTCACGAAAATGTCGATCTAACTCTTGGGTGACTACATATTCATCCAATTCGACATAAACACTGTCGTTATCCATTTGTTCGGCTTTAACAACGCCATTAATGTTTCTGGTCAGTTTCTTGGTAAAAATTTCTTCAACTATCATAATGTGTTTTATACTGCCTTGTGTTTATTATTACCCTCTTCAGGAACAAGCTTGAAAGCTCGGTAATAGTTTCTTGATTCAATCATGCCAAAAGGGTGTAGATCTTGACCACTGTATTCACCAGCATAAAAAAGGATTAATGGCGTACTACCCATTACATCCTGTAAAGCGCTTAATAGCTCATGTCCTCTGACTAAAGGCCATGCGTTACCTAGACCTGACATAATCACAAAATCTAAAGGTTCAGAATCACTTCTGTTTTTTAAAAGTACGTCAGCAATAAATTTGGCAACCTTATCCTGACTAAGCGGACCCGCTAAGGTTTTACGCAATGCATCTGTTCCGACTTGTTTTTCTCGTTTAAAGGTTCGGTCTAACAGGTTTCGTGATTCCAGCATATCAATCAGAATTTGAAAAATATTGATATGTTCAAAATGATGGTCGTGTTTTTTAAGTTTATCTATTATATGTTCAAGATTTTCACGAACTATTAATTCATATTGTGCAGGATAGTCGAAAATCCAGAAACCAACTTCATTACCTAAGCCATCATTTTTAAGAAATTTAGGATTCTCTATTCGCTCCAAAACCAAATCAAGACGAGCTTGTAAGGCTTTCTCTGTTTGTTGAGACATTATTGAGTGCACTCCATTACGTCTATTACTTCCTGTTTATTGATATTAATTAATAGCTCTTTAACTTCTGGAAATAAGTAAACTGCTTGAATTTGGCGTTGGCGAGTTGATTTTAAATAGCCCGTATCTACTAATGCTTTTATTACATTGCTTCCCATTCTCTTAAGTGTAGACTCTGAATAGGATGATAGTTCTGGAACTACTTTCGTTCGATCATCAATAAAGTTTATCCAAGCTTCATTTGATATATCAGGTTTATAGGTGCGTAGTGCTTCAGCTAAACATTCTCGCATAAAATCAACAATGACAGGTGATTGAACCATAAACGCTGCCATTAATAATTGTATATAAGCTCGTTCTGAAACATCTAGTAATAATTGGGTAAAAGGCTCACCCATTGTTTCCAGCCGTTTACGTATCACATTAGCAAAGCGAAGTGCTGTTTGAGATGATTTTTTCTGTAATACGTTTTCACCAACAATAAGCTGCTTCCATTCTTTATCAGAAAGTTTTTTGAGCTGTATTTCTGCAACGGTACGACTTTCCGTTATTAAGAGACCTCCACCGTTTAGATCACCTAGATATTGTTTTACGTTCATTACCATGTATAACTATGATTTATATAGTACACATTGTCCCATATTTTAATCACGGGAAATGACAGAAAACCAGTAAGACTTAATTATATACTTCGCGCGGTCACGACTGCGGATTTCTAACCGCTGAGTTTTTGCCAATAGCTGCGGTGCTGAAACAGTTGCGTAGCTTGCTATGCGCCTGTTTCAGTACCTTGCTATCGACAAAAATCAGCAGCTTATAAATTCCGCATCCGTGACCGCGCGAAGTATAGTAACTACCCACTCCCCAGAATCAACATGTTCAACGACTTTTTCAAAAATAACATCTATTTTTATTCGTCTTTCTATATCGGTACAAGGTTAATCTATCAAACTTTCACCACAGACATCACATGACTGACTGAGGATAACGTTTCCGTCTCTCTTGTTCGCGTATTTTTAGTGGTGCCGCTATTTCGTGCACGTTCCTTAATTAAGGATATTAATTTAAACAGTTTTTGTCATTATGATAGGGGTTATTAACCCAGTTACTGACTGGTTTTACTAGCATATTTTGATAAGCATCAGCCAATAAAAGCTGTTGAGTACTTTCAGTTGAAGCATTTTTATCCAACCAATACGCTATATTTTCATTAGCAATAATAACAGGCATTCGTTGATGAACGGGACTGATCAGTTGATTCGCTGCCGTGGTGATAATGGTGCAGCTGTAAACTGTTTCGGTTCCATGATCCCAGTATTCCCAAAGCCCAGCAAAAGCGAATAATTGCTGATCTTTCCGACTAATGTAATAGGCTTGTTTAGTTTGCTCGGTTTTTTGCCATTCATAAAAACCAGTGGCAGGAATTAGACAGCGCCTTTGCTGGTAAGCGGATTTAAAAGCTGGCTTTTCTGCTAGGCTTTCAGCCCTTGCATTAATCAATTTTTGACTAATTTTTCGATCTTTAGCCCAATGGGGGATCAACCCCCAATGCAGGTAAACTGCTTTATAACTGCCATCATCTAATTGTACGATAGTGAGTATTTTTTGCCCTGGTGGAATATTATAGCTAGTTTCATAACGTGGCAAGCGATGCAACTTAAAGGTCTCTATAAGCTGCTCTGGAGGGGCTATTAAATTAAATCGACCACACATTTTTCTTTCCTAATTACGTACGATTCTCAGCCATTTTATAAAAAGGCCTGTTCAACTGTTATACGTCATCTCGGCAGGGATTCACATTATGCTATCCTGCATAATGCCCTTTGGGTAAATGCAAATCTGTTCCAGACAGGTTTGTGCCGAGATCCAGAACCCAAGGATGGGGTGATTGTATAATCAAGTATAAGCTAATTACCCAGATCGTATACCCCTGCTGGTATGACGTGAACCTAGTGTGTTATATACGGCTGAAGCTCATGGGTAATCAGGTTTTTCTTTAAAGTTTAAACTGATTTTCATTGTAGTCCCTACTGCCATCAAGGGTACCGGAACAGGAAATGTGATAGCGTACTTACCAATTCAGCTTAATGGTAGTGTGCCTTAGGAGCTAGGAATTTATTAAACCCCTAGCTCAAGACTAACTTTAAAAAGGTTTTACCCAGAAATTAAATATTGTCAATAATATTATTCAAACACCCGCTTGGACGCATAACTTTTTCTGTTAATTGTTTATTTGGCCAATAATAGCCGCCAATATTAACTGCAGAGCCTTGCACTGAATTCAACTCAGAAACAATTTTATCTTCATTCTCACTCAGCTGTTTTGCAATAGGCGTAAACTTAGCTTGCAATTCCTTATCCTGCGTTTGTTCTGCTAAGGCTTGAGCCCAATACATTGCAAGATAAAAATGACTCCCTCGTGTATCTAGCTCACCCACTTTACGCGAAGGTGATTTGTTATTACTTAAAAAGGTACTATTCGCCTTATTAAGTGCCGCAGCTAATACTTGTGCTTTATCATTACTGTTTTTTTCTGCCAATGCTTCAATAGAAACGGCAAGTGCCAAAAACTCACCTAATGAATCCCAGCGTAAATGATTTTCTTCTACCAGTTGCTGAACATGTTTAGGCGCAGAACCACCCGCCCCTGTCTCAAACAAACCACCGCCTGCTAATAAAGGTACAATTGATAACATTTTTGCACTGGTACCCAATTCTAAAATTGGAAATAAATCTGTCAAATAATCCCTTAAAACATTCCCTGTAACAGAAATAGTATCTTTACCTGCCTTGACTCTCTGCAATGTAAAACCTATTGCATCAACAGGCGACATAATTTGAATATCAAGCCCTTCTGTATCATGTTGAGCTAAATAACTTTCAACTTTAGAAATTAAGTTAGCATCATGAGCGCGCGCCTTATCCAACCAAAAAATGGCTGGTAGCCCTGTTGCTTTAGCACGGCTGACGGCTAGTCTAACCCAATCTTGGATAGGTAAGTCTTTAGTCTGACACATACGCCATATATCGCCTTGCTCTACTTTATGCTCAAGTAAAGTAACCCCATCTGAAGTAGTAACACGTACGACACCTTCCGCTGGGATTTCAAAAGTTTTATCATGCGAGCCATATTCCTCAGCTTTTTGAGCCATCAAACCGACATTACTTACATTACCCATAGTCGTTACATCAAAAGCTCCATGCTGCTTACAAAATGAAAATACTTGTTGATAAATTCCAGCGTAACAACGATCAGGTATCATGGCTTTGGTATCATGTAACTTGCCATCAACTCCCCACATTTTCCCAGAAGACCTTAATGCTGCTGGCATAGATGCATCAATAATCACATCACTTGGCACATGTAAGTTGGTAATACCTTTATCAGAATTCACCATCGCCAGTTCAGGCTGCGTTAGGTAAACTGCTTGAATATCAGCTTCGATCTGTTGGCGTTGGTCATCAGGCAAACTAGTAATTTTGGCATAAACATCGCCCAAGCCATTGCGACTATCAACACCCAGTTGTTTAAAAACTTCAGCATGCTTTTCAAAAACAGCCTGATAATAAACATTTACCGCATGTCCAAATATTATCGGATCAGAAACTTTCATCATGGTTGCTTTCAGGTGCAATGAAAGTAACACGCCTTCTGATTTTGCATCTTTAATAGATTGCTCAAAAAAAGCACATAAAGATTTTCGGCTCATCACCGTTGCATCAATCACTTCATTTTCAAGTAATGCTGTTTTCTCTTTAAGCGTTTTTGTTGAGCCATCATTCGCTATCCATTCAATTTTCACATCATCTGCAGTTTTCAGCACTGCTGATTGCTCACTTGAATAAAAATCACCTTCACTCATTGAAGCAACATGAGATTTAGACTCTGTTGACCATGCTCCCATCGAATGTGGATGCTTGCGCGCATATTCTTTAACCGGTGCGGCTACTCGTCGGTCTGAATTACCTTCACGTAAGACCGGGTTAACAGCACTCCCTAATACTTTGGCGTAACGCGCTTGAATCTCTATTAATTCGTCATTATCAGCTGCTTCTGGATAATCAGGAATAGCATATCCCATCCCTTGTAATTCTTTAATAGCCGCATTTAATTGAGGTATAGATGCACTTACATTCGGAAGCTTTATAATATTGGCTTCAGCTGTTTTTGCTAATGCACCTAGCTCAGCCAAAGCATCAGCTTGTTTTTGTGCATCTGTTAAGTTCTCAGGAAAATGAGCCAGAATTCGACTCGCTAAAGATATATCTCGTGTTTCAACGACTATACCAGCCGCTTTGGAATAAGCTTGTACAATGGGCAAAAACGAATAGGTTGCTAAGGCAGGCGCTTCATCAGTTAGGGTGTAAATGATTTTTGAATTAGGCATATTTAAAATTAAAAGAGGCAAAAATGATAACAATTATATTTCAGAAAGTAAGTTTACTCTAAAAAAATTTTTATATTGCTTTTTAAAGGGCTATAAATCAACTGATATAGAACACCGATTTCAAACTTTATAAAATTTCAGCTTTAAATGGTTCAATTGGAATGATAAAACTAAATATTGCACCGCCATCTTGATGATTTTCGGCCCAAATTTTACCTTGGTGTAACCCAATAATCTGCTTACAAATTGGCAACCCTAAACCGGTACTGCCTTTTTTATTTTTATTGATTGAACTTTGTACATACTTTTCAAAAACCAGCTCTAATTCATTTTCTGGAATACCATTACCATAATCCCTAATTGAAAATTTCACCCCTGGCACTCTATTTATTGCCGTCGAAATACTAATGGCTACCTCTTCAATTAAGAATTCTATTTTTGTATTAGCATGGGTATATTTAATAGCATTAGACAGCAAGTTTGTAATAACCTGCCCAATGCGAAGCGTATCGCAATATAAAACTGTAGCAGTATGGCTGTTAGGCAGCCATACAACTTCTATATTTAACTCCTCTATACATGCTTTTTGTTCTGATATACAGCTATTAACCAGTGCCTGAAAATTATTCTCAGTAAAACTTACTTCCATTTTACCTGCCTCTAACTTTGATAAATCAAGCAGGTCATCTAACAATAATAACAAACGGTTTGCGCTTATTTTTATATTAGTAAAGTATTTCTTAACCTTGTCTACCGTTATTTTATCGGCTTTTTTAATTCCCAAAGATGAAAAACCCAAGATACCATTCAAAGGTGTACGTAACTCATGACTAAAATTACTAATAAACTCAGATTTAACTTTATTAGCAATTTCAGCTTTTACTTTCCCAATATATAATTCTTGCTTATCTTTTTCAGCGGCTTTTAAAGCAGTAAGATCAATATCGACACAATATAACTCAACTTGTTGATCTGGCTTATGAAATAAAAAATGATTTGAAAAAACAGTAACAGGAGATCCATCCGCTTTTTTTAAAGTTAACTCTAAGGCAGGGATTGCCGCCCCTCCTGCAATCCAAGTATTAATACCCGCAATGACCTCCGTATGCATTTGTTCTGGAATAATCAGCTGCTCTAGGCGTTTCCCCATCGCCTGCTCAGCACTATACCCATAAATAATCTCACTTGCTCTATTCCAGTAGGTTACCTGGCGCTTATGGTTATATCCTTGCACTGAAATACCATCAGTGTTATCAAATAATTGTTTAAATCGTTGATCATTCTCAAGCTCTTGAAATTGATTACTGGAATGGGTGCCAACTTCACTTTTTAATTTTTCATTCTGCTCACGAAGCTTATTTAACTCATCAATTAACTGTTCTTTTGATTTAGCCTTATCACTCATTATTAATTTATCCAGCTTGTATTTTTAAGAATATACTTCATGTAGCCACAATTCTTAGGAGGGCGAAAACAGCTCAACACATTTTCACCATTAGCTTTTACCCCCACCTTATAAAACCATCATTTCAGCCTGCAACAATTTAATATCATCACGCACTGCCGCAGCTGCCTCAAACTCTAAGTCTTTAGCATGTTGATACATTTTACTTTCTAATTGTTTTAGTTTTTTAGCGATTTTCTTGGGTGTCATCGCTTTATATTCAGCAACAGATTCAGCTATTTTAGTTTTAGCATTGTTAATTGCCAAGCCTGAACCAGGGGTTTCCAGCCCCATAATATCCGATACGGACTTGAAAATAGTTTTTGGCACTATCCCATGTTTTTGATTAAATACTTGCTGTTTTTCACGTCTCCGATCTGTTTCATCAATGGCCTGTTTCATAGAACGTGTTATTTTATCGCCATAAAGTATGGCTTTACCATTAACATTCCTTGCCGCTCGTCCTATGGTTTGCACTAATGAAACCACTGAGCGTAAAAAACCTTCTTTATCAGCATCTAGTATGGCGACTAAAGACACTTCAGGAATATCCAAGCCTTCTCTTAATAAGTTAATACCAACCAACACATCAAATTGCCCTAAGCGCAAATCTCGAATAATTTCCACCCTCTCAACGGTATCAATATCCGAATGTAAATAACGTACCTTAACCCCATACTCCATCAAATAATCTGTTAAGTCTTCTGACATACGCTTGGTTAGAGTGGTCACTAATACCCGTTCTTTTAATATCTCCCGTTTATGTATTTCTGATAATAAATCATCAACCTGGCTTGTCGCTGGGCGCACTTCAATAACGGGATCTAATAAACCTGTAGGACGAACCACCTGCTCAACAAACTCATCTACATGTTCTTTTTCATAATTCCCTGGTGTAGCTGAAACATATATTCGTTGCGATGATTTTAACTCAAACTCATCAAACCTTAACGGTCTATTATCTAAAGCAGAAGGCAATCTAAAGCCATATTCCACCAAGGTTTCTTTCCTAGACCTGTCGCCCTTATACATTGCCCCAATTTGAGGAATGGTGACATGACTTTCATCAATAATAAGCAAGGCATTATCAGGTAAATAATCAAACATGGTTGGGGGGGATTCCCCATCCTCTCTAGCTGAAAGATAACGAGAATAGTTTTCAATTCCCGAGCAATAACCCACTTCCATAATCATTTCTAAATCAAATAATGTTCTTTGTTCTAAGCGTTGCGCTTCCACTAGTTTATTATTTGATCTTAATTGCTGCAGCCTTTCAGCCAGTTCTATTTTTATTTCTTCTGCTGCTACTAACAGTTTTTCCCTCGGTGTTACATAGTGTGTTTTAGGGTAAATTGTATAACGTGCTATTCGTTGAATGACTTCACCCGTTAAGGGGTCAAATAAAGATAATCTCTCAATTTCATCATCAAATAATTCTATTCTTAATGCTTGCTCATCAGATTCGGCAGGAAATACATCAATAACCTCTCCTCTCACCCTATAAGTCGCGCGTTTAAGGTCAATATCATTTCGGCTATATTGCATCTCAGCTAACCTCCTTAACAAATCCCGTTGCTTAATAATATCCCCTCGAACCAGATGTAATACCATTTGAAAATAGGACTCAGGCTCACCTAAACCATAAATTGCCGAAACAGTTGCAACCACAATGGTATCTTTACGCTCTAATAACGCTTTAGTTGCAGACAACCGCATCTGCTCAATATGTTCATTTAATGAAGCATCTTTATCAATAAAGGTATCAGAAGCGGGTACATAAGCTTCAGGTTGATAATAGTCGTAATAAGAAACAAAATATTCCACGCTATTCTCAGGGAAAAACTCTTTCATTTCACCGTATAACTGAGCAGCCAAGGTTTTATTGGGTGCCATAATCATGGCCGGTCTTTGAGTTTCCATAATGACATTAGCAATCGTAAATGTCTTTCCTGATCCAGTCACTCCCAAAAGTGATTGGTGCACCTCTCCATCATTCAAGCCTTCAACTAACAGCTTAATAGCAGTAGGTTGATCACCTGCTGGTTGGTATCGACTTTGGATTTTAAATTGTTTTTTCACTTAAATTTATTTTTATATATAACTAGCCACTTATTATACTTCGCGCAGTCACGGATGCGGAATTTATAAACGGCTGATTTCCCCCACCTCCCTAAGTGATGAAAATCCACTCAAGTGTGAATAATTGGCGGGTATGCTATAGTTATTTTTCAACCCATTAATAAAGCAAATTTAAACTTAGGAGTAAAAGTCATGCAAACCGCTGAAGCATTAGTGTTGGATTCTCAAGATTATCTTGCCTGGGAGGCATTGCAAGAACACAAACACGAGTTTATCAATGGTGAGGTTTTTGCTATGGGTGACGCAAGACGTGAGCATGTGGTGGTTTCAGGAAATGTGTTTGCTGTTTTAAAACAGCATTTACGGGGCACACCTTGCCAGGCTTATATCTCTGATATGAAACTGCATGCAGAACAGCAGAATGCCTTTTATTACCCTGACGTGATAGTGTCTTGTGATAAAGACGACCAAAAAGCGGATCAGTTTTTATCTAATCCAACCTTAATTGTGGAGGTGTTATCTGATTCTACTGAAGCATATGACAGGGGCATTAAGTTTGCTGCTTATCGCCATTTAACATCACTTAAAGAGTATGTATTAGTTGATATTAAAACCATGTCAGTCGAGTGTTTTAGACGAACTGACGATGATAATTGGTTATTACATGTAACCACTAAGCAAGACGCTTGTCATTTTGACAGTATAGAGCTGAGTGTTGCAATGGCAGATATTTTTGAAGGGATAGAAGGCGCGAAAACAGCTTAATTTCACATAGCTATAAACAAAATACAAGTCGATTATGAATGTCCTGCTTGGTTTTTAAGATTGTTGGCAGCTGGGGTGCTGCCGTCAACAGCAGATGAGTGTACTCACACCACACCTTGAAAACCAAGCAGGATACTAGCTCCCTAACTTTTATCTATTCTGATATGGCTTGTAATAAAGCGAGTGAAACACCTTGAGCTGCTAGTTTTATTTCATCAAGACTAGGAAATGAAGGTGCGATTCTTATATGTTTATCTTCTGGGTCTAAACCATAAGGAAAAGTAGCACCCGCCGGTGTAAGAATTATTCCAGCATTCTTTGCAAGTTCTATGGTTCTTTTAGCTAAACCTGGAGGCGTTATCAAATCAATAAAATATCCACCTAAAGGTTTACTCCAACTTATATTATCTATTTTCCCAAGGTATTCCTCAAAAATAGAGTCAACAATATCAAATTTTGGTTTAAGAATTAAGCGGTGTTGATCCATAAGATCTTCTACACTGACGACATGCTTAAAAAAATGAAGGTGCCTTGACTGGTTAAGCTTATCAGGCCCTATCGTCCTCACAGAAACACATTTTTGCCACCATGCTATATTGGCTACAGACGAAGCAAGCAGAGCAAGCCCAGAGCCAGCAAAGGTCATCTTAGAAGTAGATGCAAAAACAATAGCACGGTCAGGGTTTCCAGCTTGCTGACAAGCTTCTATTATATTGGGTATTGAGACTCGCTGTTCTGTTAGGTGATGAAAGCGGTAAGCATCATCCCAAAAAAGCCTAAAATCAGCAGCAGCAACCTTCATCGCTGCCAACCTATTGATAACCTCTTCAGAGTACACAGCCCCTGTTGGGTTGCTATACTTTGGCACACACCACATACCTTTAATCGAATCATTATCACGAATTAATGATTCCACTATATCCATATCAGGACCATCTTCAAGTAAAGGCACATTGATCATCTCAATGCCAAACGCCTCCAAAATTGAAAAATGTCTATCATAGCCAGGAACAGGGCATAAAAATGATATTTTCTTATCACCTCTCCAAGGTGAATTTCCTTGTATACCATAAAGTAAGGCATACACAATAACATCATGCATTAATGCCAAACTAGAACTTCCATCGACAACCACTTGACTCTCTGGCACTTCCAGTAGAGGGGCAAAAAACTCACGCACTTCAGGTAATCCAAGTTGAACACCATAATTACGACAATCTACTCCGCTATTTTTAATCTGCTCAGATACAGAGATTTCATTAAGCAAAGGGAGTGATAAATCAAGTTGCTCAGGTGATGGTTTACCTCGAGACATATCCAGCTTTAAGTTTAACTTAGTAAATTCTTGGTAGTTTTTAATCATTTAATTAATTAAGAGTAAATTATGGAGGGTGTACAATATTTTTAATGGAATCTGACCTAGATTAATTATAAGCTAATTGGCAGTATTCTTTAGATAAAAAATTAAATAGGTCTTTGATTTAGGAAGCGATACCTTATAAAGTTCAGAGGTTTTTTAGTTCTACTCTCTAAATTAAAGACCCTACCCCACATATGCAGGAGATGAGAGCGAGAGTATCCAGTTACCTTATCTTTTTAATATCCACAACGTTCAAATCCCTACGCTTATACTTCGCGCGGTCACGGATGCGGAATTTATAAGCTGCTGATTTTTGTCGATAGCAAGGTGCTGAAACAGGCGCATAGCAAGCTACAACTGTTTCAGCAACGCAGCTATTGGCAAAAACTCAGCGGTTAGAAATCCGCAGTCGTGACTGCGCGAAGTATATATACGACGGCCAATACGAATATCCCTTTTTTCTTGATCTCATAGATGACCCGATATGAATAGAGAGATAGCTCTCTTACCTGACCCTCGTTGAGTTCCGGTATTTTCTTTCCGGCTTTTGGTAGCCGCCCCAGAATATCGTTTTCTCGCGGATATCCTGAACGACTTTTTTGGCATAGAAGCTGGAGTCATGGGCAATAAAATCATGGATAGAGCGTAAATCAGCCTTGGCTGGTTCCGACCAAATTACCATGAATCAATTTCCCGCTTGAGTTCCTCGCTGGTAAGGGTATTACCTTGTTCCACGGCTTCCTGCCCCTTCCTGATCTTATCCAACACATAAAGTCGATACATGATCTCATCTATGTCGGTATCTTCCGGTAGTTGACTGATGGTATTAAGTGCCTCTTGTTTAGCTGCTTGCATAATTGTTCTCCAAAATGGGTAAACCTGAAATAAAGCTCTGCTCACGCTGGAATTAATTTATTCAAAAACAACCAGGGCAGCCGGCAACAAATACCCCACCCGGGGTCAGGTACAAATAAATAGAATCCATAAACTAGGAAGGGAAAGCTCGTATAAAACAACTAATTTCGACAGACTAGGACGTTCCTACATCATCATTGCCTACTCACAGTTGAGTAGTTACGTTATTTTAATTAACATTACTTCCTTAAAACCAAGTTTGCCGATGCTCTAAGAGGTAACCGTTCAGTCCCCCTCTTTGGAAAAGAGGGGTTACGGGAGGTTTTATTAGACAAATCCCCCTCAATCCCCCTTTTTCAAAGGGGGAGGTGAACGGTTACTCTAAGAGGGTTCCACTAATTCATGCTTCCATCAAAACTGCAATATGTCCCTCAACACAATCGGCTAAAGCATGTAAATTGTAGCCCCCTTCCAGTATTGAAATTATTTTACCGTTACAACATGTTTTGGCAATATCTACCATTTGTTGGGTTAACCACTGATAATCTTCTTCCTTTAGCTGTATAGAGGCTAAGGGATCATCTTTATGTGCATCAAACCCTGCAGATAACAATATTAAGTCAGGGTTAAACTGCTTTAATGCAGGCAAGATTTGTTGGCGATATTTTTCTCTAAACTGCGGACCTGTCTCTCCAGATGCGAGCGGAACATTAACGATATTACCGACTCCCTTTTCTGACGAGTATCCTGTACCAGGATAATTAGGCATTTCATGGGTAGAAGCATAAAATACCGCTGCATTTTGATCAA
>JALSLS010000133.1 GCA_026988195.1 Methylomonas sp. | reverse complement strand
CGCTTTGTCTTTAATACTAAACCTTCGAGAAAAGCTAAATAAATCTTCTAAAATCATATAATTAATAGGAATCAGTAATAAGGTAATAAAGGTGGCAAATAAAATACCAAAGCCCAATGAAACAGCCATCGGAATTAAAAATTGAGCCTGCACATTTTTTTCAAACATCAACGGTATTAACCCGGCAAAAGTGGTTAGGGAAGTTAACATAATAGGACGAAAGCGGGCGGCTCCAGCATGAGTAACGGCAATATGAATATCATCCCCTGCCTGTTTACGACGGTTAATAAAATCTACCAATACTAAGCTGTCGTTAACCACGATACCAAGCAGAGCAACCATCCCAAGAATACTATTAATCGTCAGATTGATGCCTAAAATCATGTGGCCTAATACGGCTCCTAATAAGCCGAAAGGGATGGCAGACATAATAATTAACGGTTGGCTGTATGATCTAAACGGGATAGCAAGCATGGCGTAAATACCCACCAAGGCTAATAATGTACCTGAAATTGCACTGGAAAACGATTCAGCCTGATCTTTGGCTTCACCTATCAAATTGTATTGCACACCTGGATGAGAGCCAATGGTTTGTTTAAGCCAGGCTTTAAGGTCTCGTTTTAACAGCTCCATTTGTACCGTCTTTTTGTTAATATCAGCGGTGACATTAAGGGTACGAAAACGATCTGTTCGGTGAATGGCAGCGGGACTTCGGTCAACCGTTATCTGGGCAACATCAATAAAAGGAACTTCAATACCTAACGGTGTGCGAATATACATCTGTTTTAGATTAGCCAGAGAATGACGCTCTTCTGTAGGATAACGAACGACGATACGAACATCATCTCGCCCCCGCTGAATCCGTTGTGCCTGTTGCCCAAGAAAAGCCTGTTGTACTTGGCGAGCCAGATCATCCAGCGTTATGCCAAGAAGCTCAGCCTCTGGTTTGATATTAAGCTGTAATTCTTTTTTACCCTGTTCATAGTTATCAGAAATATCGAACACGCCAGGGTAGCCTGACAGGTAATTTTGAACTTGTGCAGAAAGCTCTGTTAATAATTCAAAATTTTGACTTTTTAATTCAATATCCAGAGGCATACCCCCATGACGGATATGACCCACAAAGCTGACTTTTTCTGCGCCAGGAATTGAGCCAATCAGTTTTCTCCATTCCTTAGCTAATTGTTGGGAGCTAATGTCCAGTGTGCGAATTTCGGGTGGCACAATTTGAAACATAACGCGCCCTAAATGTGACTGAGGCTTACTTGTGCCACCAGTACTACCAACAGAGCTAAAAATAGCGGTAATAATACTTTTATCTGTTTCAGGGTCTATATATTTTTGCTGTAAATGTTCTGCGGCCTTAGTCATTTGGTGCACATACTTTTCAGTGGTTTCAAATGGAGTGCCAACTGGCATGGTTAAGGAGCTTCTCGCGGTATCGCTTTGTGTTCTAGGAAAGAAAGTAAAGCCAATTTGACCACTAATAATAAGGGTGATGAGGATAATCGCAATAGCTAAAAATATAGAGAGTGATAAATAGCGACGCTGAACTATTTTACTTAAAAAGGGGGTGTAAAAACGTGCAATAACAGATTCTAAGCCATCTGCAAAGCCACGTTGCCAGCGACTCAGGATGTGGCTATCGTGATTATCATCAATTTTCAGATATTTAAGGTGAGCGGGTAAAATAAATTTAGATTCAATAAATGAGAAAATTAGGACTGAAATAACAATAATGGGAACGACATTAAAAATACGGCTGAATGAACCCCCTGTATTCATCATTAAGCCATAAAAGGCCATGATGGTTGTTAACATGCCAAAGGTAACAGGCACGGCAACTTCTTGCGTACCTTTAATAGCCGCTGTTGTGCCATCAGGGTCTTGTTTATTACGTAAGCGGGAATAAATGCTTTCCCCGGTAACAATGGCATCATCAACCACCAGTCCCAGTACCATAATAAAAGCGCCAACACTGGTGTAATTAATGCTTACTCCCATGATAGGCATTATGGCAAAAGAACCGATAATTGCCACAGGGATACCAACAGACACCCAAATTGCGATGGATAAGCGCAGAAATAAAGTGAGTACAATAAAAATAAGAAGCATACTTTGTATTGCACTGTTTAAAAGTGTAGACAATCTTATTTTGATTGATTTGGCATGGTCTCGCCAATAACTTAACTCAACACCTGGCGGTAGGGTACTTTGTTTGTCTGCAATGTAATCTTTAACTGTTTGAGCAATTTTAATCACACTTTGACTGCCAACGCGGAAAACTTCTATTTTTACACTACGTTTACGGTTGAATGAAGTGGATAAGGGTTCTTCTTCAAAACCATCAATCACGGTAGCGATATCACCTAATCGTAAATGACTACCATCCTCACGGGGTAGTAAAATAATACGTTCAAAATCAGCTTTAACATAAGCAAGCCCTTTGGTACGCAACAGAATTTCACCCGCAGAGGATTTAATAACACCAGCCGGTAAATTAAGTGAAGAACGATTGATGGCTTGGCTAACATCATTTAGTGTTAAAGCATAACGGCGTAGGTTTTTTTCTGGTACTTCAATCGCAATTTCGTAGGGTCTTACTGAGGTTAATTGAACTAAGGAAACACCTGGTAATGCGGCAATATCATCACGAACCCATTCGCCAACCTTACGCAACTCACTTTCTGGAATGTCGGCCGCCACAATCACACTAATCACTTCCCAGCGTCTTTGTGCAACAGCAATAACGGGGCGTTCGCTATCGTCAGGAAAGGTATTAATAGTGTCTACACGGGCTTTTATATCCTCAAGTAATCTTCGAGGGTCGTAATTTTCCAATACTTCAAAAGTAACTATGCCACTACCTTCTATTGCTTCAGAGCTGATACTTTTAATACCCTCAAGATCCTGAGTTATTTCCTCAATACGAATAACAATACTTTCTTCAACTTCCGCAGGTGTCGCACCTCTATAGGTGACAGTAACGGTAATACTATCCATTTGTGAAGCAGGGTGCGCCTCAACAATAATCTTACCTAATGATGCCATCCCCCATAACAGAATAGCAAGCATAAGCAAATTGGCTGCAATGCTGTTGCGGGTAAACCAGCTGATAAGAGAGTTCATTTATTATTTTGAATTAAAGGATTGAAAAGTATATCTGTCATTGTGTGAGGTTTGCCAGGTAACCAGCAAGGTGGGTGGGTTATTTGTTGCTGGTTACCTAAGGCTTTATTGTAGTTATTAAAAAAAGCTAAAACTACATTTCTAGCCACTAAAGCTTTAGACAAACTTAAATAAACAAGCAAATAACGAACCATTTTTAAATTAAACAAGATTATATTTTTGGATTTAAAAACCTATAGAAAGACAGTACAGAAGATAACGAATTAGATAGAAAAAACTGTCGGAATGGGAAATTAAACTTTTCCTGATTAGGCATGAGCTTTGACCAGCTTAAGCAACTGGCAGTAAATAACCCATCCAGATTGCGCAGATTTTTGTTTCTGCTCAAACTATCTCAAGAGGCGCATAGCCAGCTACGGTCGCAACCAGCATCCTGCTTCGAGCGACACTTGCACATCCGTGTGCTTCGT
>JALSLS010000132.1 GCA_026988195.1 Methylomonas sp. | reverse complement strand
AGATTGTTTTTGTGGATAATCGTAGGTGATAAGGCAGCTAGAAAGCTACTCGATTTTGGGCGTCGAATAATGAAACAACCGCCATTTTGGACTAAGACATAATGCAGGGTTGCCGCCGTGATGTACCAGTATCAGTAATAGTCCCTTGTTACAGGTGTTCATTGACCATAGAGCGAGCTATCTCATCCATCGTACTACAGGTACAAAAACCAGCAGAAGTGATTTTAATTGATGATGCTAGTGGTGATGAAACATTGAATGTTATACAGGCACTTGAAAAGCAATACTCTGGTTGGATAAAAGTTGTTTCTCTTTCTGTTAATGTGGGTGCTGCGAGTGCAAGAAATTCAGGCTGGGAAATAGCAACACAGCCTTATATCGCTTTTTTGGATTCTGATGATGCTTGGCATCCTCGAAAACTTGAGATTCAGTATGCTTTTATGAGGGACAATCCTAGTGTAGTATTGAGTGGGCATGGGCACCGCATACTTAAGGGAAATAACGAGAATCTTGACTGGAAAGTGTTTTTAGGTAAAGAACTGTATATTCAGAAATGGCAATTGTTGGTGTCGAATAGGTTTGTGACTCCATCAGTTATGGTTAGACGCGGCATCAAACAGCGTTTTATTGAAAAACAGCGTTACATGGAAGATCATATGCTATGGCTACAAATTATATACAGTGGTGCTACTGTGGTTAAATTGCCTATAGAGTTAGCGGCTATATATAAAAGCCCATTTGGTGTGGCTGGTTTAAGTTCACAGCTTTGGCTCATGGAATATGGCGAGCTAAAAAACCTTGCCAACCTTTATCGCGAAAGAAAAATTAACTGGGGGCAGTTGAATGCTCTTCGTGTTTTTTCATTGCTTAAATATACCCGTAGAGTAATAGTTTACTGGGGACTTATGCGGTGGAAAAAAAAGAAATAGACTTAAATGGCTATGCATGCTTCTGGCTTATCTTCTGATAAAATAAAGTAGCAAATACGTACCAAAAAATGTAATGAAAATAGGGTGACCAGTTGAATAATAAAATCCAGGTGTCTTCTGGTTTAGCATCGCGAGAGAATAACTTTGATTTGTTGCGGTTCGTGCTCTCGTTTATAGTTTTTTTAGTTCATGCCTATGTGTTATCGGGTGCTGAGGCGCTTTCAGTATTAACTGAGTTTTTCTCATCTAAAATTGCGGTGGAATCATTTTTTGTTGTGAGTGGCTTTTTGATCTTTATGAGTTATGAAAATACTCGCGTTAGTCAGCGGTATTTTGTCAAAAGAGTGCGGCGTATTTATCCTGCCTACTTTTTTGTCATTATTGCGAGTGTGGTAGTTGGTTTTTTTCTATCTAATAGCCCATGGAATGACTACTTTTTAGGGTTATTGAAATATATCGCTGCGAATTTATTTTTTCTAAATTTCTTACAACCGAGTTTGCCTGGTTTGTTTGATAATAATATAATGCAAGCGGTTAACGGTGCATTATGGATCTTAAAAATAGAGGTAATGTTTTATCTGTCCGTGCCTTTTATTGTGTTTGCATATGGAAAGCTTAGGCGGTTACCAGTTTTGATAGGATTGTATTTGTTATCAGCTTGTTATTCACTACTGATGGACAGCTTAGCAATAAAAACAGGATCAGATTTTTACCTTGAATTACAGCGACAGCTTCCTGGGCAATTAACTTATTTTATCTTCCAGTCATGGCTACCTTTGACTTTTGTAGAGCCTGTCGCATTAGGTGTGTTAGTTGTATATCTGGCATGTGTTCTTCCTAGTCTTGGTCATTTTGGAAAATATGGAGATTTTTCTTATGGGATATATATCCTCCACTTTCCTATTTTACAGGTGATGGTTTCTTATGGGTTATTTGGTGAATCCCCTTGGGTAATGCTTTTTGTTTCTGGTGTGTTTGTGATTGTTGGGGCAATCTTTCTCTGGCATTTCATAGAAAAACCTTTTTTAGCTAAATCTTCACATTATGTGGAAACAACTATTGAGTAAATTGAAAAGAGGCTATCTTAGACGATGAATATTAACATTATGTTTAAAGCAACTTGAAGCCTGATAAAAGAGCTCATGTTGCCGTTTTACTAGCTGCCTACAATGGCATGGCTTTTATTGAGCAGCAAATGAAAAGTATCCTTCACCAGGAAGTCGTAGTGGTTACTATTTTTATTAGCGTTGATTTATCTTCGGATTCAACTTATGAGTGGTGCAAACAACTTGAAGAGGCAAACGAAAATGTGACTGTTCTGGAGTATGGAGAGCGGTTTGGTGGAGCAGCAAAAAACTTTTATCGTTTAATAAAAGATGTGGAATTTTCAGAGTTTGACTATGTTTCTTTTGCAGATCAAGATGATATTTGGTCTTTAGATAAGTTGTCTCATGGAATAAATAAAATGGAGGTTGCCAATGCTGAAGCCTATTCAGCAAGTGTAATTGCTTTTTGGGAAGATGGGCGAGAAAAGCTTATTGATAAATCTCAGCCACAAAAGCAGTATGACTACTTATTAGAAGCAGCTGGGCCTGGGTGCACCTATATTTTTACAAATGAAGCTGCAAGTTTAATAAAAGGCTACTTAAATAGTTTCCCGGGCTTAAATGATTTTGTACTTCATGACTGGCTTTCTTATGCACTTTTAAGGCATAACCATTTTCTATGGTTTATTGATCCTGAACCAAAAATGTACTATCGACAGCATGATTCAAACCAAGTTGGTGCCAACTCTTCTTTTATAGGGATGGTTCATAGAGTTAAATTTATTATATCTGGCCAAGCTTTTGAGTCAATAGCATTACTGGTTAAAAGTCTAGATATTTCTTCGGTAGAACTTTCATCAAGAAAGGGCTTATTCCTATTTGCTCTACAAGCCAGACAATTACGAAGGCGACGTGCTGATCAATTGTTTGCTTTTATTGCTTTATGTTATCTGGCAATAAAAGGGTCTAAAGCCATTTTATCTAAGAGGTATTGGTCAGTGGGTACAAAAGGCTGAACAATTATTTTTTCTGGTTTGGATACATCATTTTCTATTTGCTTATAGAGTGGGTTAGAATTTCTTTTGGTTTAACTCCTATTTTAATAGAGATGCTTTCTTGAGAAAATCAATAATTAAAGTGGTTGTATTGTTTGAGCAAAAAAAGGTGTCAGGTCTTGCCTTTTGCCTATTTAGCACCACATTCATAAATGACAGGAGAACTCGGGGTTGAATATGCAGGGCGGTGTGTGGGGTTTGTTCCAGCGTAGTCGAATCATGATGGTGGCAAAAGGAAAGACCTGCCCCTTGTGTTCCGTCTAGTAAAATGACCAAGAAAGATCCGCAATCGCTTTCTATTCACATGTAGCTAGATACGTTTGGCTGCAATTTTATAAACAGAATTTCTTTCCCTTTTACCTACGGCAACAATTGAAACAATAACCTCTAAGTCACGCACTTGATAAACTAAACGATAGCCCGCTTTTCGAAGCTTAATTTTATAGCAATCTTTCATGCCGTTAAGACGAGAAGATTCAACTTTAGGGTTATCTAATCTTTCGATTAGTTTTTTCTTGAATTGAGTTCTTATGGTTGAATCTAGTTTTTTCCATTCTTTAAGTGCGTCTTGTTTG
>JALSLS010000131.1 GCA_026988195.1 Methylomonas sp. | reverse complement strand
ATCAGAAACAAAAAATCTGCGCAATCTGGGTGGGTTATTTATTGCCAGTTGCCTTACCCATAGCTTGTGCTCTTAAGCTCTCTCCTAATTGGGGAAGTTTATTTTATTTCCATCCCCTATACTTTTTATAGGGTAAGTTACCTATCATGTACTTTAAAGACCACTAAGGCAGATCATGGGACAAGAAATTTCTTTTTCACAATTTGATAAAAGTGATTTTGATCATTTTTATCAAAAACTTCAACAAGAAACAGCTTTACTAAAAAAAATAATATCCCAAAAAGCTTTTTCAACTCGATCTCCCGTTGCCGGTTTTGAAATTGAAGCATGGCTACTAGATAAAAACTTACAGCCAGCCCCTATTAACGAGCAATTTCTAGCGACTCTAAAAAACCCTTTAGCCTTTGAAGAACTAGCAAAATTTAATATTGAGCTAAATAGTGATCCTACTCCCCTTGCAGGCAATGTGTTTAGCCGTATACATAAACAATTACAATCAACATGGGATTGCACTTTCCAGCATGCCGAATCTTTAAACAGCCAGTTGCTGATGATTGGTACTTTACCAACTCTTAAACAAAGTGAATTATCTTTAGCGAATATGTCTAACTTAAACCGCTATCGTGCATTAAATGAACAGATCCTGCAGTCAAGAGGGAAACCTATTAATCTTGATATTATTGGTAAGGAACACCTGAAAATAGCACACCATGACGTTATGCTTGAATCTGCTACCACTTCTTTTCAGATTCATATTCAACTCCCTCTTGATTTTGCCCACCATTTTTATAACGCTTCCATTATGACTTCTGCTCCAATGGTGGCACTTTGTGCAAACTCTCCATTTTTATTTGGAAAAGATTTATGGGATGAATCTCGAATCCCCTTATTTGAACAAGCCATTGAAACAGGAGGATATAATGGAGCGGCTCAAGGCCCAATAAGACGAGTCAGCTTTGGTACAGGATATGCCAGACATTCTATTTTGGAATGCTTTACCGAAAACCTTGAACACTTTCCGGTTTTATTACCTGCGAACCTTAATAATAGCCCATTAGAAGCATTTGAACATTTAAAGCTTCATAATGGCACCATATGGCGTTGGAATAGACCTTTAATTGGCTTTGATGAGGATGGAACGCCCCATATAAGAGTTGAGCACCGCCCCCCAGCTGCTGGTCCCTCTACTCTCGACTCTATAGCAAATGCCGCGTTCTTTTATGGCCTAGCTAAAAATATGGCTGATGAAATAATAGAAAAGGGCATCTCACTCCCCTTTACTCAAGCCAAGGATAATTTTTACCAAGCCGCAAGATATGGGCTAGACAGCCATATTATCTGGCAGGATGGAAAAAAGCACCGCTTACAATCCCTATTAAGGTCTGAACTAATCCCTAGAGCTGTTCTCGGTTTAAAGTCACTCGG
Organism: Methylomonas sp.; assembly: GCA_026988195.1. Lineage (GTDB taxonomy): Bacteria > Pseudomonadota > Gammaproteobacteria > Methylococcales > Methylomonadaceae > QPIN01. The sequence goes on along the minus strand of JALSLS010000131.1, from coordinate 2,182 downwards.
TATATCAACTTGCGATACAGAAGACTTTTTATCTATTATTTTACAGCGCGTTAATAACAAGCAAAATGGCTGTACTTGGCAACGTCAATATATAAAAATACGAAGCCATGATCTCAGTTTATCTAAAAACTTAAAATCAATGACTCAAGCTTATTTAAAGTATCAACAATCAGGCTTCCCTGTCAGTGAATGGAGTAAACTTTAATGTCGTTGAAACAACTCTATAGCATCCCTAAAGAATTATTAAGCATTGATGTTGCATCACTTCATACATTGGTGCCTGAACCTACTTTATTTCATTTACCTGGCAAGCATAAACGACCTTTATTTATATCAGTCTTACTTCACGGGAATGAAACAACCGGTTTTTTAGCTTTACAAAAATTACTTATAAAATATGATCAGCAAGAGCTCCCCCGCGCCTTGTCTTTTTATTTAGGTAACACCGAAGCTGCCAGCCAAGGATTAAGGCGGCTGGAGCAACAGCCTGACTTTAATCGCATATGGCCAGGTACAGAGACTCCACCCAACTCAGAAACAGCTATTGCCCAAGTAATTGTAACTATCATGGCAGAAAAGAAAGTCTTTGCCAGTATTGATGTACATAATAATACTGGCTTAAACCCTCATTATGCTTGCATCACAAAATTAGATGATCAATTTCTACAACTTGCTAATTTATTTGGGCGCTTAGTCGTTTACTTTACTCGCCCCAAAGGCGTTCAATGTGGTGCTTTTGCTGAACTATGCCCCGCTGTCACATTAGAATGTGGAAAACCAGGCCACCCCCATGGGGTTGACCACGCTTTTAATTACTTAAACAGCTGTTTACACCTATCATCACTCGCCAACCATACAGTTCCCCAGCAAGATATTGATATTTACCATACCGTTGCACAAGTCAAAATAAACCCTGATATTACTTTTAGTTTTGATAATTCATCTGCTGACCTTTTATTAGATAAAAGTATAGAAAAAATTAATTTTACTGAAATAGCCAAAGGCACTTCATTAGGTTATGTTCTAGATCAAACAAACATGCCGATTTCAGCCATTAATGAAAAAGGCGAATGGGTTACGAATAAATTCTTCACTATTAATAATAACCATTTACAATTAAAAACCAATACAATGCCCTCTATGCTGACCCTTGATGAAAAAGTTATCAAGCAAGATTGTTTGTGCTACTTAATGGAAAAAATAAAATTATGAGTTTTTGGGAAACGAAAAAATTATCTGAAATGACCACTCAAGAATGGGAGTCCGTCTGTGATGGCTGTGGAAAATGCTGTTTAAACAAACTGGAAGATGAAGATACTGGCGAATTGTTTTTTACCAGTGTCGTTTGTAATTTAATAGACCTAGAAACCTGTCGTTGCACTCGCTATTCAGAACGTACTACCCTAGTACCTGAGTGTATTGACCTAAAACAACATGATTTTAAAGAATATAATTGGTTACCAGCAACCTGTTCATATCGTTTATTAGTTGATGGAAAAAAATTACCCTCTTGGCACCCATTGATATCTGGCACAAAAGAAACAGTAAAAGATGCCGGGGTTTCTATAAGTAGTTATGCCATGAAAGAATCAGAGATTTCAGATCTTGAGGATCATATCATTGAGTGGTTAGAGTAAAGATAACTATTCAGCATCTTTAGTGCAATGCATTGTAGGGGTGTTCGCTCTCGGCACACCGCTTCGCTGCTCCTGCATTGCTCTACCTACGGGCTTAATCTCCATGGATGTAGTGAATGCAGATATTGCAGGAGCAAATATCTGTCCATGTCCTAGTCGGTGTGAAGATAATTGAAAGTTTTAGAGAAAAGAGCATTGTTTTAATCGTGCCGAGGGCGGACGCTCCTACATTAAGGCAACTGACAATAAATAACCCACCCAGATTGCGCAGATTTTTTGTTTCTGATCAAACTATCTCAAGAGGCGCGAAGCCAGCTACGGTCGCAACCAGCATCCTGCTTCAAGCGACACTTGCACATCCGTGTGCTTCGTAACGATTGAGATGGTTTGAGTAGGGATAAAAAAGCCAGCAAGGTGGGTAGGTTATTTGTTGCTGGTTGCCTAAGTAGTGCCTGAACGAAAAAGGCACTTTTCAAAAAAACCATCACAAAATCAAAAAATATTTTTTGAAAATTATTTAGAGGCTGAAAAATCCGCTCATATCT
>JALSLS010000130.1 GCA_026988195.1 Methylomonas sp. | reverse complement strand
GCTCGTGTTTCAACCAGTCAACAATCCTTAAACTTGCAAATAAAGTCACTTCAAGAAGCTGGTGCAAAAGAAAGCCGTATCTTTACAGATAAAATATCTGGCAGTCAGGCTAAAAGACCAGGACTAAAACTATTACAAGTTAAAGTCGAAAAAGGAGATGTTGTTCTTGTCACCAAGCTTGATCGCCTAGGTAGAGATACCGCAGATATGATTCAGCTAATCAAAGGTTTTGATGAAATAGGCGTAGCCATTCGATTTTTAGATGATGGAGTGAATACAGAAGGTACGATGGGTGAAATGGTTGTAACAATTCTTAGTGCCGTAGCTCAGGCAGAGCGTAGACGTATTTTAGAAAGAACCAATGAAGGACGAGAGGATGCTAAGGCCAGAGGCGTGATGTTTGGTCGTAAACGCACCGTTGACAGAGAAAAATTACAAATTCTGCATAGTAAGGGTCTAGGGGCTTCTGGGATTGCTAAACAGATGAATATTGGTCGTTCAACAGTGTACAAGCTGCTTCAGGAGTTAGAATTATAGATAATTCCAGTTCCTTAGCGTACGTTTTCGTACCAGTGGACTTCAGACCCCATCATGCTTTCCATATCATATCGTTTCAGACATGGTACTGGGTTTCCGAAAGTTAAGTCTTGGTTAACAACTTAGTCACTATAGCGGAGTTATTAGAACAGCAGGAGACTTAACATAACACCAAGAGTTAGTTACAGTCTCTCGCTACGAGTAATTCCCATATTTTTGTATATTGTAACGAATATATCATTAAACCTTTGTTTATCTTTCTTAGATAACGTAGAAAGCATTTCAGTAATCAGTTCTTTTTCTTTTTTCATGTAGTAAGATACTTTATCTTGAACCTTAGGGTTTAATTTAAGTATAAAGCTACGGCGGTCAATATCACTCCTATCTTTTCTTAATAGTCCTTTCTTAACAAGATCTTGAATAACTCTAGTAATTTGAGACTTGTCCTTACCTGCTTTTTTAGCTACTTGTATTAGGGATATTTCTCCTTCTATTGCTAATATTCTTAGTACAGAAATTTGTACTATAGATAGACCTGCGTCTTCTTCCTGCATGCTATCTTTCATCCTCAAATCCATAAAAATTAAGAAATTAAAGAAATCATTATAAATAGAAATTTCTTTTATTGAGTTAGACATAGTAGTTTTCAAAATATGTGATATTCATCATTAAATAGTTGCTATTATCAATCAATCCTCTATCATAGTTGACGCTATCAACTAAACACGGAGAATTAAATGCCTCTCGATCACGCTCTAGCAGAGCTACAAGATGTTACAAAAGTATATCAGACAGGAGAAGTAAAAGTTGAAGCTTTGCGTGGGATTAATCTTATCCTGAAGCGCCAAGAATTTAGCTTTATTGTTGGTCCATCAGGTAGTGGCAAAACAACATTGCTTAATTTATTGGGTTGTATTGATGTTCCTACCAGTGGCAAGTTTACTGTTTTAGAGCGGGAGATAAGCACGCTAACAGACAATCAACTGGCTGATTTCCGCAATAAGCATATTGGCTATATCTTTCAAAACTATAACTTGATGGCGGTTCTTTCTGCCTATGAAAATGTGGAGTATCCGCTTTTATTACAAAAAATACCCAAACGCGAGCGTCATGACCGAGTCACTGAAATACTTGATTCTGTTGGATTATTTAAACGCAAGCATCATCGTCCTGCTCAATTAAGCGGCGGTGAGCAACAACGTGTCGCTGTGGCAAGGGCATTAGTAAAACGCCCTGAACTAATCTTAGCAGATGAACCAACAGCCAATTTAGATTCAAAAACAGGCTCTGAAATAATAGACTTGATGCTTGAAATGCAGTCTCGTTACAAAACTAGTTTTATTTTTTCTACGCATGATACCGAAGTCATGCAGCATGCTAATAAAATTATTACCATTAAGGATGGAAAAATAGAAAATGTAGCTCAAAAAGAGAGGGCTTCAACATGAACAATTTAAAATTAGCCGTTAGAAATTTAATTAGAAATCGTCGTCGTTCTTTGACCACCATTTTCGCCATGGTTATTGGTATGACTGCTTTGCTACTTTTTGGTGGCTTTATATCGAGCATTTACTCTGGCTTACAAACCGGGATTGTTCAAACTCAGGGGCATTTGCATATATACAAAGAAGGTTATTTAGAATTTGGCCCAAGTCGACCTACTGACTATTACATTGATGATTATGAAAATATTATCTCCCAAATCAATAAAGATGATTTCTTAAAACAAAGAATTAAAGTCATTACCCCTGTTGTTAATCTGGCAGGTATTGCAGGAAACTATTCCGCAGATAGTTCTAAGACGTTCATAGGTTCCGGTGTCATTCCATCAGATAAAAACAAAATGGGAACGTGGGATCAATATGGATTGGGTCAGAACCAAAAACCCTTGAGTATAAATGATAATAATACTACCCAAGGCGTTGTGGGAGTGGGTATGGCAAAAATGCTGGGCCTGTGTGAAAGCCTAATAATCCCTGATTGCAAAGACAGGCCTGTTGAAATAGTTAAAGGTAAGAAGGATGAGGAGGTAGATGAGCAAGTTCTAGCCCTTTCCTCATTACTTGAAGAAGAAAATCAGCAAGAGAGCGATAGTAAGAAAAAAAGTGTGCAAATTGACTTGCTAGCATCAACAGGAAGCGGTGCGCCGAATGTGGTTTCTTTATCCATTATTAATGCTCGAAAAATGCCGAATAAGGTGTTGGATGATAGTTATGTCACGATGCATTTAACACAAGCACAAAAACTTGTCTTTGCGGATGACTCTCGTGTCAGCTCATTAATCATACAACTAAAAAAGTCTGAAATGATTAAGGAAACTCAAGCGCATTTAAGTAAGTACCTTAAAGCGAATGTTAAAAAGCAAACATTTGAAGTTAAAAACTATGGTGAGTTTAATACCGAGTTTTTTCAAATCATAGATATGTTTATCGTAATCTTTATTTTTATTGCATTGATGATTTCACTGGTTGTTCTCTTTACAACAGTCAATACATTAACCATGAGCGTTATGGAGCGCATCTCTGAAATTGGTTCATTGCGCGCCATGGGCCTGCGCCGTAGCGCAGTACGCTGGCAGTTCTTATTAGAAGGGGCGGTGATTGGTGTTGCTGGAGCAACGCTTGGAATCATTGTCTCCATCATCATTACACTGGTGTTTAATCAGTCTGGATTTAGCTGGTCGCCTCCAGGGAGTGTTGACAGTAGTAATTTAAAAATTCTTTTATTTACTAACCCCTTGTTATTAATAGGTGCTTGGATTTTGATGACAATGGTTGCCACTGTTTCATCATTATTACCCGCTAGATATGCCTCTAAAATGAATATTGTAAATGCAATTCGAAATAATTAATAAACAATCTATTAACTTATAAACAAGGTAAAAATTATGAAAATACTATTTAAAAAAATAATATTAGTGATGCTAATCGGTTTTTTAGCATTTTCCTCTTTTGCTCAAGCAGATACTCAACTTTCAGCAGAAAAAATACTAGAGCAGTCCGATAAATTGAGAAACCCGAGCAAGCCATTTTCAACACAAATTACTTTGATTGAATACAATAAAGGTAAAGAGGCTAACCGTTCTATTATTAAAGTAAATTCAAAAGCAAATGCTAATAATGGTCAGTTCCGAAGTTTGGTACAATTTCTAAGACCACAAAGTGACTCAGGAAAGTTGATGCTCCAAAACGGTAATGAAATATGGTTTTATGACCCAGCTGCAAAAAATAGCATTCGTCTTTCTGCACAACAACGATTAATGGGGCAGGCATCAAATGGTGATGTAATGACTTCAAACTTTGCACTAGATTACCATGTGAAACTACTTGCAGAAGAAAACATTAAAGATGCGACAAAGAAACCTAGAACTGTTTATCACTTACACATGACGGCTAAAACAAAGAGTGTGACCTATGCATCGGCGGATTATTGGGTCGAGAAAGGAACCAACCGCCCCGTTAAAGCAAAGTTTTATTCCAGTAGCAAGCGTTTGTTGAAAATTGTTTACTACACCAAATTTCAAAAACAACTAGGTCAGGTGCGCCCAACGCAAGTGTTAATTATTGATGGAGTGGATACCAGAAAAGTCACGCGTATGCAGATGAGTAACTACCAAAATATAACGATCCCTGAGGCTTGGTTTCAACGTAATTACTTACCTCATTTTAAGGGGTAAATGTCATGAAAGTTAAACTATTCAGCCTATTTATTGCTTATATTGTTAGTGCCTCACCCGTTTGGGCCAACAACGGTGAAGATGATGATTTAGGTTTTCTGCCACCAGTAGAAGGGGAAGCAACTGCAACTTCAAATGTGGCAGAACTTGGAGAGGATTTTAAAACAATAAAGAGGAAATCATTTAAGTTTACAGTTGATAATACAACTCAGATAAGTCATTTGAACGATTCAACTGACCGGGCCTTTAAGCTACCTGAAACTGAACATGCTGACTGGAATAACCTAAGCAGGCTAGGCTTACAAGGTGATTCACCGCTCAGTCAAACAGTTTCATTGAAAACAGATTTATTGCTTAATGCTTATACGCGTGAGAATGAATCATTTAAGTCTTCAAATGATTTGCGTATAGATCTCAAAGAGATCTATCTAAGCTGGCAAAAATCACCAACAGTATTTTTTGATGTGGGTCGAATTAATATTAAAAATGGCGTAGCTACTGGCTTTAATCCTACTGATTATTTTAAAGTAGGAACGGTAATAGATCGAACGACAGAAGATGTTAGCCAGTTGCGTGATGCCCGTTTAGGCGCACTTCTTGCTCAAGGGCAAAAGCTTTGGGAAGGTGGTTCAGCAACACTAATAGCATCCCCTAATATTAGTAATAAGGGTGATGACTGGACGACAGATAAAGCTATTGTAGGTCTAAATTTACATAAAAGTAATGACCGTTCACGCTTATTACTAAAAGTAACCCATGAGCTAAGCGATGGTTTTAGTCCAGAATTTATTTATTATAATGAATCAGGCAAGCATAACCTTGGTTTAAATATTAGCAAAGTTATCACAAAAAAATTATATTCCTATGCTGAATGGAATATAGGTCAAAGACGCAAATTAATTGATGAAGCATTCCATCATGCAAGAGAATCAAAGCAATTTCATCCTGATATTTTACAAAAATTTGGAAGTGATGAAGGTGAAAATTATTTACAGCAAATATCAGTAGGGGCTTCTTACACTTCATCTTTTAATGTGACCACCAAGCTTGAATATCACTATAACGAAGCAGGGCTGTCAAAGTCTGATACCAATGCATGGTTTGACTTAGGGATTAACACAAAGAACCCTGCTGTAGTAGGACAATTACTTGCAGTTAGAGGTTTAGCACAAGCAAGAGGAGAACCCTTAGGAAAACATAGATTATTCTTGCACTCTACTTGGAATGACGCAGTTATAGATAATTTAGACCTAACAGGTATGCTGATAGCTGATTTAAACGATAACAGCAATCTAGTGCAAGTAAAAGCGAGCTACACGTATAATAAAAATACAGAGCTGTCACTACAGTTTGCAAAATATTCAGGTGATGATAACTCAATTTATGGAAGTCTAGACCAAGAGAATACAGTATCTATAGGACTTAAACATGATTTTTAAGATGTATTTAGATATGAAAAACTGCTTTATAAATGGGTTTATATTGTCATTGATTTTAATGGATGCTGTAGCTTTTGGAGACGAGCTCACCATTAATATTACAGGTGCTACTCCTAATCAAGGTAAGCTATTAATAGCGGTTTATAATAACGCCAAAGATTTTCCTGATGGCGCTCCGATTAAGAAAGTAGTTTTTCCAGCAACGATTAAACAACATAAGCTTGACCTTCCAAAAGGAACTTATGCGATTGCTGTTTTTCAAGATAAAAATGATAACAATAAACTTGATTTTAATTTCTTTAAAATACCAAAAGAAAAAATGGGTACAAGTGGCCAAGAATATTTAGGAAAACCAACGTTTACTAAGGCTGCATTTGAGATATCAAGGAATCAAGAAATTAATATAAAGTTAAAGTAGATGTGTAATCCACTAAACACATAGTTTTAAAGATTTTTCTAGAGAGGACTGATTACATATATATAAATTTTTAATATCTTTATTATTAATGCCACGATTTAAGTTAAATAAAACTTTGCCAGGACCAAACTCGATTACAGTGTCTACTTTATGTAGATTTTTGAAATTTAAAATAGTTTCAACCCAGCGTACAGGTTTATATAGTTGTTCGGATAGAACGACACGCACACTTTCTTTACTATCATGACTAGAAGCATCAACATTATGTAATATGGGAAGATTTCCTTTGTAGAGCTCTATTTTAGCTAATATATCATGAAAATTTTCAGCTATATCTTCCATTAAAGAACAATGTGATGGCACACTTACTGGTAACTTTATTGCTCGTATAGCCCCTTCGTCAATACAAATTGAAGCCGCAATATCAACTGTATTACTATTGCCAGAAATAACAATTTGATTTAAAGAATTAAAATTAGCAATTTCAACAACACCATGATTTTTATCTTCTACGCTATTGCATATTTGAATTACATCATCACTTTGTAATCCTATAATTGCTGTCATTCCTCCCTTCCCCTTAGGTACAGATAATTGCATTAGTTTAGCTCGTTCAAAAACTAACAGCATCGCATCATCAAATGAGAGACTGCCACTAGCAACTAGAGCAGCATACTCTCCAAGACTATGTCCTGCCATCCCAATAGGCAAACAACCCCCACATGACAACCATACACGCCATACAGCAACACATGCAGCTAACATTACAGGTTGAGTATTATCTGTTTGATTAAGAGAACTTCTACTACTTTCTTCTGTTATTAACTTCCATAAGTCTTTTCTGATAATATCAGAACCTTCTTGAAAGGTGTGCTCTATTTCTCTATGGTTTTTAGCTAAATCATCTAACATTCCTATAGTTTGTGACCCCTGCCCTGGAAATACTGCTGCAAATCTCATTTTTAATTTTCCTTTCAATAGTTAATGAAATATCTACAATAATTATTTATATCCTGCTCTCCTATACCTCTTGTCCTAGCTTATATTTTTTTGTGCAACCAGAAATACTTCATTAAATGTGAAGTACTTTTCTTCTATAATGCTAAATTTTGTTGATCCTAACCAATGTTTAATTTCTTCTACATTATAAAACTCACCTTTCCCATTTGCTAAATTTAGAAAATAGCTTCCCATTAAGTCATTAACACACCGTTTGTTTAAGTATGTAATGGGAGTAAAAATACATACAATCCCTTTGTCAGGAAGAGCATCATAAATATTTTTTAGAATTATCTTATTTTGTTCCGGAGAAAAAATATCTATAAAGTGAAACATTGTCATGCAGTCATAACCAGCAGGTATCGATTCTAGAGCATTTCCACTAAGGACACTGAGTCTATTGGATAAATTATGCTTCTCAAATCTTTGTTGTGCCAGCTTTATTACTTCAGGGTAATCAAATACAGTTGCTTTTAGTTTTGGATGTTTTTTAGCTAGGGCAACTGATATAACTCCCTTATTCCCTCCAACATCAAGTATATTTTTGCATTTACCAAAGATAGATTCAGATGTTACTTCGTCTGTGTTGACATTAGTAAACCCTTGCATAAAGGTTGAAAAATATTCAACCTTTGTAGGGTCATTTGATATTTCTTCATAGAAGCTATTACAATCTTCGCCATAAACTTTATATAAACCCATTGGCTTATTTTCTTTTATAGAAGTGGGTAATTCTGTAAAAGTTGGATCAACAACCATATTAAAATATTCGATGGTTGAATTCATGGAGAATAACTTATTATGTTTTTTCAAGGCAGAAAAAGTTATGGTAGGATTGTTATAATATTTTTCTCCAATTTTCAATATTACCTGTAAAAACTCAAGGCTGTTCAATAAAACCTTTAAGGGGTAATTCTCAATTTGCAGCTTTTGAGAAAGCTCTTCAAATTTTAATCCTTCCTCTTTATCTAGTAAATCATATAAACCAAGCACCATTCCGCTTCTATATAACTGAAAAACAAGTGATCCAAACATCAATATAAATTGATGTAGATCAGGGTCTCTTTTTTGATAGATTTTCTTTTTCAAAATAAATTTGACCAGTTTTTTATCAAAATTATATTTCATTTTTTTTATAATGTTATTTAACATATGGAGTGCTTCCTCTGCTTAAAAATAATATGAGTCGTTATATCCTTATTTACTACCTAGTAATTAACTATACATATAGTAAATACTATCTTTTTCTTTGAATAAGGCCTCTCCCATGTCTTTTGCGGTGAATCATGTATGTTAATATGAATATAGGTATAATCAATACAAGCCACACCCAGTAACCCATTAGTTTTTGAACAGATGTCTTGATTCCAAAATCCCCATCAGAAAGCGAATAATCCTTAAGAGTTGTTGGCCTGCTTTCAGGTAATTTCTTATTAACTGCTGGAAGTGTTCTTAAATAGGCAATAATAGCTTCGGTATCTGCTTCAGTCATATTTGCAAACATAGCCCATGGCATAGCCATATAATGCATCAATGAACCATCTTTTTTTATTCCACTTCTTAAAGCTCTTCTTATTTCAGTGTCACTCCAACTTCCTAAACCTGTTTCAAAGTCGGAGGTAAGGTTTGAAGAATAAACTGTATTGAAAGTATTCAGTGAAACTTTGATTCCTCCTGATAAACTCTTCCCTGATCGAAGTCTTACTTTACCAACTGTCGGCGTATGACATAATGCACAAGGAGTAATAGATACCATATACCGTCCATGTCGAATTTTAGCATCCTCCTGAGGTGAACCTGTTATCTCTACTAATGGAAGTTTAAATCCAGACTTTTCTATGGTATCCCTAGCAGAAACAATGCCTATAGGAGGATTAATACTCCAAAGCCTATCTTCAGAACTATCGGGGATAGTTCCCCCCTTTTCAGGATCCTTTTCTCCGTAGTTTCCCTCTGAGAAAACTAAAAGGCGGTTCTTCAAACTCAACATAACTTTTGCTTTATCCAAGAAGCTAGAGCCAAAAGAAGAAGGTTCAGCAGGCAATATCTTATTATAGATAGGAGGAATTCTTTTTAATGCTGATGATATTGCCTCAGCATCACCATCCGTCATAGTATGGTAGAATATCCAAGGCATGGAAAAAGGATAGAGCACCCCCCCATCGTTAGGGGATACACCCAACTTTATAGCCTTTTTTAGCTTATCATTACTTAGTTGGCCAATTCCAGATAGTTTATCAGAAGTAATATTTCGCGAATAAACTATTCCATCTTGAGAAAAAACTTTCATGCCTCCTGAATATGAAAGTTCCTCAATAAAGTTAGTTTTTTTGTTCATTGTGGTATGACATAATTCACAGACTCCAGCACCAAGAAGATAATCTCCACGAGCAACCCTGTTTTCTTTGTCAGGAGATAACCAACGGGTTTTTTCTGCCTCTTGAAAAGTATGAGTCAGGTATGCTGCAACATCAATGATTTCCTGTTTTGATAAAACAGAACCGTAACCTGTCATAAGGGTTCCATTGAGCCCAGTATATATTGAGGTATAAAGATCAACCATTGACGACCCTCTACGATAATTCCTGTAGTCGGTTAAATCTCTTGCAGGTACTCGGTCACTTCGCCCAGGCAGGTTTCTTCCTGTATTTATAATAGCAAGACGATCTTCGAGCCCATCTAGTTTTTTTCCATGGCATTGTATGCACCCCATTTTACTGTATAAGTTTTTACCATTACCAACATTAGCATCTTTAAAGCTTGACGGAACCTGAACTGGAACAGATAGAGTTCCGTTCTTATTATTTGATAGGCCTTTAACATACTTAGACAGGTTCTTAATTTCCTGACTAGTCAATAAATCCTTATAAGCAGGCATAGAAGTGCCTTTCAGACCATAACTTATTGACCTCTCAATATCATTGTTTGTTGGAAACTTTCCCCATGCAGTTGTACGGTATTTGTAAACACCCTTTGTAAAGTCAGTTGGTTTGACTTGTAAACTGTGGATGGAAGAACCACGTCCATCACCAGTATCTCCATGACAATAAGCACATTTTTCTTTATATATACTAATGGATTCATCAGAAGCAAACAGTGGTGAGACATATATAATAGCAAAAAGAAAACATAAAACAGAGGCATAAACTGGATGTACTGAAGATGAGAAAACACTTGCCACTTTATATAATACTTGCTGTGATTTGATGCGCAACGACTTAATCAGATGTAACATGTGAACTCCTTATTTTTTTTGAATCTAGACTGCAGTACCCGATTTTTTTTTATCTTTTAAACGCTTCACAAGCGGCCATAGTGGTAATCCAATGAAAACCATGATAAAGAAAAAGAAAAGAAAAATAATGGTAAGAAAATATCTGAAATAGGATTTAGATTTTGACAAACGTTTTATTACTCCTCCTATCTGAAGAAATTTTTTGCGGGCAACCATCTCAGGGTGGTCAAAATCAGTGTTATTAAAAGCAGTTGATTTAGTCGTAAATACACCCTCTTCAGACAACTTGTTTGACTGGAGTGCATCCAATAAATCTTTCCCTTGTTGCTTGAGTTGTTTCAGCGCCGTTGGTGATACTTCCCACTTCTTGTCACAATCACCATTGCTTTTAAATAGGTTATCTTTTGTAGCAGTGAGTGTCTGCATTTGTTCTCCCTGCGCAGTAATCAGGACTTTATCTACTAAAGTCCCTCCTGCTAGACTAATAAATTCCTCCATACGTTTTTGTGTATGTATCCACATCTTTCGACAATTTAAAATCGTAATTACTTTTGTATTATTTATTATTTTGCTTTTCTTATGCATAAAAAATGAAACTAGTGGTATTGATAAAGATAAAAACCAGACTTGTCCACCAATAACGATAAGATCGTATTTATTTTCTTTAAAGACTGGTTCCTTTATCTCAACTGGCACTTCATAAACGCACTCTGGAAATATGCTGAAAAAATAAACTTTTGGCCATGGGAACGGAAAGGGATTTACTGGTTCAATTAAAACCTCTTCTATTGATATATCATCCTTATCACGCAATGGATCAATAATATAATCTATAACATCTTTGGTCTTTTCAGTCTGAGAGTAATATAAGACTAAAACTTTCTTTGGCTGTCTCAATTGAAACTCCTTTATATAGCTATGTTTGTAACATCTACTTACCAAGTGCAATGCCACAAATATGTTGTTTGTTATGTGTTATAGAAATAGCAATTTCTTTATTATTATCATGCTCGTCGTGTCCAGAATAAAAATCCCAGTGTGGTGCTCCATCTTTATTTTTCCCCACACGCCCAGACTCGTATGCCCCTGTTTTAACATCACAGCATTCCTGAATAGCGAGATTGATAGCTAATTCACCTAAACTTCTTGTAGAGCAGGCACTCATACCCATTGTTTTTTCTGTATGAATCGCTTGCATGGTATAAACATTAACAACGCTTAAATTAGGGCGACTTATGGCAACAAGACCTGCATCAAGAGAACCAACAAAAGAGTCAGACATTGTATAGGTGGCTAAAATATCACCACCCAGTTGATGAAATACAAGTGATGTGAAGGGAGAACCTATTTCCTTGAAAAGATCCCCTGCCTTTCCAGAAAAACCAGCATCAACTGGTATATCATGGTCATTAAATTCCAACTGAATATCATGGGGTTCAATCTCTGAATTAAACCACCCTGAACCAAAGGCTTTTAAAATAGCTTCTTTTGCTGTAAAAGCATAAGTAGCACTCTGGTAGGAATTTATGTGTTTCTGTTCACACTCAGAAAATAATCCGAGTGGCATAATGTACCGTTTATACAATCTTTTCACTCTGTCATACGATTCAATATCAATGCCACAAGTAATCATTACTTATGAAGTTTCATCAATTCAAAAAAAGTATCGGGTACTGCAACAACTTCTGAATTGTTAAAATCCTGCAGTGCATGGGTAACCTGTGCTTTTACAAGTAACTCCGAACCGCGCATTATTTTTTGTTCAACCACGAATTTATAGGACTCACAGGATTTGATGGCAGCACTAACAGTTACTTCATCAAATAATTTTGCTGAACTAATAAATCGCATTGAAACTTGTTGAACTAATACTGCAAAAGGAAGTTCTCCGAGGGAGATACCCATATTTCGAAAATAATGGGTTCTGGCCCTCTCCAGATAGGCGAGCAGTTTTGTATGATGCGCAATTTTATAACTATCAACATCTTCAAATTCCACTCTAATCAAATAATCAGACATAACATTTATACTCTTTTTCGTTTTAAAGATATATTTACCTAACCACGCTATCAATACGTCTACTATTTCGATTGATGACTAATAATTGCTTGATGTTGGGCAGCCTGACAGCAACCCAGAAAATCACTATCTGACATTTCAAACGCTTCCCTTACCAGCCTTCTTGTCAAGTGGTGTAGCTTGGGGTTAAATTGTGAATATTGATTAATTCGCTTATAGGTTTCTTTCTGAACGTCACTGGCACAATAATTTATTATCCCCATCTCCACGGCTTGCATGGCTGAATATGATGCCCCTGTCTGTAGTAATTCCATGGTACGCCCGAGACCACAATACTTTCCAAGTTGCATAACAGTACTACCTGGTAAAAAACCGACAGAAAGTTCGTTATGGGAAAAAACGCTTGAATCCGAAGCAATTCTTAAATCACAGGCAAGTGCTAGATGAATGCCGGCACCCGAACAGATTCCATCAATAACAGCGACCGTCAGTTTATTAATATTTTGAACCATTTTGACCACTTTTTCCCATCGGTTAATATCTACCAATATGGCTTCTTCTATATTGTCAAACTTTAATCCATTACAGAAAACACCATTTTGTCCCCGCAGCAGTAAAAAATGTGAATTTGATTCATCCTCAAGATATTCAAGCACCTGTTTCAATTCAGCAATCATTTCAACATCCAGATTAGGCTGATCAAATGTAATCTGTGCCATATCATCCTGTTCGATCAATTTCAAAGTTTTGTATGTCATTCTAATAATCCTTAATTTATTTAGTTCTGCGATGTCTAGTGGTTACCAACGAAGTAACGCTGTTTCAATTGCCACACCTGGTCCCATAGTAACGGCTAGACCATAGTTACCTTCTTTGACAATATTTTCCTGGCGCAATCGGTTATAACTGAACATGAAGGAGCACGAAGACATGTTGCCATGGTCGCGTAAAACATCGAGTGTATGACGCACATCATGATTGGTAATATTTATGTTGTACTTGATACTGTCTATAACTTTTTTACCTCCAGAATGGATAATCCAATGGTCTATATCTCTAACCTCCAAGTCATTGCGCTCCAATATCCGTTCTATCGGTTTGTGAATAGATGAACCAATGACATAGGGAATATCTCTATCGAGATAAAATGACATCATCCCATCGACTATGTTGTATTTCATCGCATCAATGCTGCTAGAGATGGTTTCTGATTCAAAATCAATTACTTCTGGCCCATCTGACCATAAATGATTTTTATCGGAAGAAACCAGCAAAGCCGCAGTACCATCACCAAACAGAGAGTTAACAACAGCGGTAGACAATGTGCCATCTACAAAATAGGCAGCCGAGCAAACTTCCGTCATTAAAACCAATGCGTTTTTGGTAGGATGTGCACTGCAAAAGTCTGTCGCCAGTTTCAGGCCGTTAATTCCCGCACTACACCCCATCCCAAGAATATCCACTCTTCTTACGTTTTCCTTAAAGTCTAATTCCTTTTTGATATAGGCAGAAACTCCTGGACAAAGAAACCCAGTACTCGAAACACAGACAAGGAAATCAATATCCTTAATTTCCAGCCCTCTCTCTGCTAGACATATGCCAATAGCATCGCTACCCATTTCAACCGTTCCTTCCAGATGTTTTTTCTGCAAGGTAAAACTGTCCTCTTGCTGTATCAAACCGTCTTCGTCTGGTTTGGGCAAATAAAGGTAACGGGTTTTTATATGTGAATTTTCAAAAAGCTTTCTAATCCTCGGGGAATTATGCCCAAACATCTCTGCCACAGAAGTCTGGCTGTAGCAAGTACTAGGATTAGAAGTACCAAGCCCAATAATACGGGGATAAGTACTATGATTATTTTCCATTTGTTTAACCTTTTCCACTTTTAACAATCTCCAACCAATTTATTAATCATTTGTTGAATGATGAGTTTTCATCCGCAACTCATTCAGTAATGCTTGACTAATAAGTTCAGATGATGAGTTTTGTGCTAAAACTGCATCATTAATTACCTTCTTCGCGATTTGAACTGCTATATCTGGCTTATCAGATATTTCCTTTGCCATTACTTCAATATATTTATTAACTTCATCATTCGACACTAGTTTCGTGACAATACCTAGTTGATAAGCTTTGTGTGCGTCAAGTTTATGACCTAAAATTATTATATTCTTGGTTCGCGATGTTCCTACAAGCTCTACCAGTCTTGAAATCCCGCCCGCTGCTGGTAACAGCCCCAAACTGACTTCCGGTAACCAAAAGCAGGCTTTTCCTGTTGCTAAAATAAAATCACAGGAAAGTGCCAGTTCAAAACCACCCGCCACAGCATTGCCATCAACCACGGCAACAGTGATAAAGGGAGATTGACGAATTGTTTCAAAAACCTTCCTGCTTTTTAAACTTAATATCTCCTTAAATGTTCTGTTCCGCATTTCATTCAGGTCTGCACCGGAGCAAAATACCGACGATGAAGACTTGATAACAGCCATTGAAATTTCAGTGTTTTCTTTTATTGACTGAATAATTGCTGCCAATCCATCAAGCATTTCGCTGTTATACGCATTGGACTTATCAGGCCGATTCAAAGATATATGAGCGACCGATCCCTCTAGGTAATAACTCACTGTATTTGTATGTTCTCCTTGAATAGCCATAATGCCTATGCCACTGTTTTTCTTTTATCGTTGTATTGGTCTTCCACCAACTCGACCACCAGTCTGGTTTCCAGTTCCAGAGCATCTTTACGATCCATTCTTTTGCTCGCCAGAATTGACATCATGATGTAATTGATAGACTTAGGGGTTTTATCCCCAATAAGGTGCTCTAGTACCTGGGAGGCTTTTCTGAAAACCTCCTGGCGGGGTACTGCATAGTGAGCCAGCCCAATTTCTACAGCTTTCTCCCCCGAAACATAATCCGATGAAAGCAAAAGAGGTAAGGCATTGGAATAGCCAAGCTCTTCTACCGAACGCAGGGTTCCAGCCAGACCAGGCATAATGCCAAGCTCCGCTTCAGGAAAACCTAATAAACTACTTTCTCCAACAACCCGGAAATGGCAGGCTAATGCAACTTCAAGCCCCCCACCAAAACAGGCACCATTAATAGCAGCAATAACAGGAACTGGACTTTCTTCTATAATATCCAGAATCCTTTTCCCTTCCCTCATGCGGTCTGCAAGATCATCAGGAATATTGTTGCCGATGGCCGCACCTTCACAAAAGTTCTTGCCTTCTCCGGCCAGAATAGCTCCTCTGAGTCCCTCTTCGTGTAACATTGTATACAGCACATCAGGATCTGTAAAAACAGGATCCGGCAACCTGTTTCTAGGTGGATTGCTTATCGTAAGAATCAAGATATCATCCTTTCTCTGAAAGACAATTATTCCGCTTTTATCATCCATTATTAATACTCCAGTAAAGAGGTGGGTCGATAGTAAGTGGCTTCTCTTTCATTATAAAAAACCTCCAGCGCCCACTGTATTTTTCTATGTCCAATTTCACTCGCCAACTGAATTGGCCCCTTGTCTGTTCCCATAATGGCCATAATGGCTTTATCGAGGATATTTTTATCGATAAGCCCTGTTTCAACGGCAAACAAACAGGTATTAATATGGAGGTAATTTAATCGCTGCTTAAATTCATCTTCGTTATCATAAAGAGGGGGTACTTCACCGTCCCAGTTAGCTAAATCACATGGGTATTCAATGTCAGCAAACACCATGTCATGGTTTTCACCATCTGCCATCACTCTCATAAACGTCAATAGGTATTCATAGGACTTTTTGTTTTCAAGGGGGTCGTGGTCTGCATAACGCATCGTCGCTTCTAGGATGACCGGAATACCCACATGGTCAAACAGCGAAAAAACCCCTAGTGGAAATATCTCGGATTTCGACAGTTCGTTGGCTTTGCTAAAGCCAAATTTTATTGCTCCTCGAAAAGCTTCTCCACCTACCGCCATACTCAGCATATTAAGCAAAAAGGCATTGTTTAGACCCTGTTCAACCTTAACTATTCCGTGGTGGGTAACAAAGTTATCAATGCGGGTGTACACATCTTTAGCGAGAGTTTCATGCGTGACCAACTCAACAATATTGCTCACTGAAACTGGGAAAAAAAAATGCAAACCGACCAGCCGAGATATATCAAGTGATGGGTTTTTTAATTCCAATGGCGAGATTGAAGATGAGTTACTTGCAACAATCGCATCTTTACGTATATGCTTTCCAACTTGGGAAAAAACCTCTCGCTTGATCTCAACATCCTCATAAACTGACTCGATAATAATATCTGCCCCAGCTACCACTTCCATACTCGAACTGGCAAAGAATTGCCCTGCCATTTCATCTGCTTTATCTGCAGTAATAACACCATACTTTTGCTTACTAACCAGCCCCTTATGCCATTTTCTATTTAGCTTCTCTGCCTGCTCTTCCGAACGGGTAACAGCAATAACTTTCAGGTCTTTTGCAATAAGAAAATCGACAATCGACTTACCCATTCGACCCACTCCAACTACAGCAATACAGTTATCCATGATAATTTCTGACCTATGTTGAGAACCCATCTGCACGCAGCAAATACCCACCCTGCATGAACTTGCTCACCTCGGTAACAAAACTTAATATTTTGTCACCATCCTTCATCTTTTCATGACTCATTATCTGGTCAATCACGATAAAAGCCATCGGTGGACCGCAATAGCCAAGCTTATCCAACTTGGTATATAGAGCTGTTCGGTCGATACCAAATTCAAGCACCTCATCCAACAAAATTTCTGTAACCTGTTTACTGGGAAGATTAATTTGTAAATATTTGACATCATCCAAGTTCAGGTCGAGTTTTTCGATCATGCGCTTCATACCAGAAAACATGACAGACTTACCGCTTGCTTCCTGAAACGTACCGGAGTGCAAGGCATTGCGAAAACTTTGCTGCACATGGTGAGCCGCTGTTTCATACTCTTCCAGAGGAGAGACAGGTCTTGCAAGTCTATGGTCATGCATAATGGATTCACGATTACAACCAATGGATTCAAGAAAACTACCCTCAACAACCAATCCTGGTTTCTCTGATTCATCAGATGTCAGAATCATCGCTGCCGCACCATCGCAAAGAAACCAGCGCATAAATACTGTTTCACGGTTTAATTTTTCCTGATTGTAATATTCAGGCATCATTGATGAAGACACTATATTTGACGAAATAACCAGAGCATTTTTACAATACCCACTCTTAATCAATTCAGAAGCAATAAACAGTGATTTATAAGCAGAGGTACAGTTGGAATAAATTGAAAACTCCGCACAATTCGGAATGCCTAGTTCCTCCTGTATTCTCACTGTAGCTGGGGGCATCTGATTTTGCTGGGCAGATCCATAACAAATCAGATCAATGTCTGGCGCCTCCAGTCCAGCAGCATCAAGAGCTTCTTTTGCCGCTTTAACCGACATCGAAATATTATCATCGGTGAATTCGCGAGTTTCTCCATCAAAGGCATAATAATAATTTTCCATTGCCAACATTTCTTTCATGACGGGGGTCATATCCTTCACCCACTTCGTGACGCGTTTAGGGGCATCTGGAAGCTCACCTAAATAGCTTTGAATATCATCAAATTTGACTGGATCACCGGGAAGATACGAACCAGTTCCAATTATTTTTGCAGCTTGCATATTTTTCATATCCTTCGCATGTTTTATCATTTTATTGCCGGCTTTATTCGGGAATATTTTCGCCATATTCAATCACCAACAGAACCATATCAACCACGTCTCCAATGGTCTCAGCCGGTTTTGTCATCAAGCGTTTTCCGATGGTTTTTATTTCCACATCCACATCATACTTTTGTCTTATTATTTCCAGTAAGGAAAGGAACATTAACGAGTCACCGTCTAAATCTTCAATAATCAGGGTGCCATCATTTATTCCACTGATTTCTACCTCACACTCATCTGCAAAATATTCTTTTACAAATGAAGATACTTCTTCCTTCATTGCATTTGTTATTTCAGTCATTTCTAGTCCTTGTTTCAGTTATATTGTATTTTTAATACTACTTATTCGTATCGAATAAATGGTACTACCGAGTTATGTCCGCCAAATGCAAATGAATTGGATAAAACAGCGTCCACTTTTGCATTTCGTGCTTCCATTGGAACAAAATCCAGACCAACATCGGGATCCTGTTCATGAAGATTCATTGTTGGAGGGATAACACCCGTTTCCAGTGTCATGCAAGATAAAACCGCCTCTACCCCCCCGGCTGCGGCCAGACAATGCCCTGTCACGGATTTAGTCGATGAAACTGCAAGCTTGCCAGCATCATTGCCAAAACTACTCATGATTGCTTTTGCCTCATAGGCATCATTTAAAGGGGTGGATGTTCCATGTGCATTAATGTAGTCAACATCGGAGGTGTTCAAACCAGCCTGTTTTAACGCCGTTTCCATGCAGCGTGCCATACCTACTCCATCAGGACGAGGGGAAACAATGTTATATGCCTCACCCAACAGAGCCGGTCTTCGGACTTCTGCATAAATATGAGCCCCCCTATTTCGGGCAGATGTTTCTGACTCAAGAATAAGAACCCCAGCTCCTTCGCCCATCACAAAACCATCACGGCTCACATCAAAAGGACAGGAAGCTTCTTCAGGGGAAACATTTCTTTCAGACATTGCCTGTATATCACCAAATCCCGCAATAAATTCAGGGAGTATGGGGCAACAGGAAGCCCCACTGATCATCACATCACACAGACCCATAGCAATCTGATCAAAAGCCAGAGCCATTGCATAGCCCCCAGATGAACAGGCGGTGCTCACTGTAAAAGTCGGCCCCGTCAAGCCGTACTGCAAGCTAGTCCAGGCAGGAAAAGCATTCGACATGGACTTAACAATTCGTCCGCTATCAAAAGCTGTCACATTGGACATATCCTCACTGGGGTAATCAGTCCCACTCGCACCAATAGCCGCACCGTATCTTTCAGAATCACCCGTTTCAAAATCAAAGCCCGAGTCTTCAACAGCCATTTGCGTTGCCACTGCATAGACCTGAACACTGCGTGTCATTTGTTTTCTAATTCTTTTCTTTATACTTTGTGTAACAATATCTTCAAACTCACTTGGAATCTGGGCCGCTATTTTTATTTTGAAACCGCTTGTATCAAAATGTGTGATTTCACCTACTCCCGACTTGCCATTTATACAATTTTCCCAAGAACTTTTAAGATCAACCCCTAAAGGACTAACCAAACCTAATCCTGTTATAACTACACGTTCCATTACGCTCTCTCCATAGTATTATTTACAGACCTATAAAAGGGATACAGTTTATTTACAAAATTAATTGACTCTGCCAATAAATCCTTGTGGTCCACAACTTTATCAATGATTCCCATTTTGTATCCTTCTTCTGCGTCTACTCTCCTACCACTCATTATCAATTCAAGTGCATTACCAACGCCTACTATTTTAGGCAAACGTATTGTTGCCCCACACCCCGGCATAATTCCGAATGTTGCTTCAACAGAACCCATTACTACCCTCGTGTCACATATTCTCCAATGACAGGCTAGGGCAAACTCAAAACCACTCCCAATGCATACTCCTCGTACAGCAGCGACTACAGGTATAGGAAGATCGTAAAGTTTTTCAAAAAAAATACTATTTCCCAACATGCTTGAGAGATAGTTTTTCTGCCTCTTGACAACCGCATCTTCCAGACTTTGTAAATTTGCTCCTGCAGAAAAATGCCTGCCATTTGATGTAACAATCACGCCTCGTATTTTTTTATCTTTTGCCCACGCACCCAAAATATTAATAGCATCTTGTGCCTGGGTGCTCCACGTCTCATCCATAAGATTTGATGGCGGATTATTGAATATAAAATAACCAATTCCATTATTTATTTCACAAATAACAGCCTTACTGTTATTGATTTCAATACCTTCTTCAAAGTACTTTAATTGTTTACTCACTTTTATTGATCCAATGATAGTTATGATTTACTCCTGAATACTTACCTATCTTGTAGAGTTCTTTATTCACACCACATTGATATAGGTCTTTTACTCCTAGCTCCCGCATTTTTTTGAGGACACCTAGCCATGAAAAAGAAGAGCAAAAGTTTCTTTCTAGCTCATAAATTGAACTACTTTTTGTAGTTAGTATTTCCAGTGTTGTAGCAGAAACAACAGGAATATTAGGAGAATGAATTTCATGATAACGAAGAATAGATGCCCAGTCTTTCTTGAACCTACTTAATAGTTTAGAGTGATATGGGGTGTCAATTTGAAGGGACTTAAAAAATAAAATGCTACTGTTATCTGATATTTTTTTTTCTAGCAACCTTAGAGCAACTTCCTCTCCAGAAATAATAAAGTTTGTATCAGCATTTTGATTTACTATTTCAATATTATTTATATCTTTAGTGAAATATTGAAGAGCTTTTTTATCTAAACCAATGATTGTTGCCATTGAGAATTTATCTTCATTCTGAAAATCAGAATTACTAATTAGCTCATTCAACTGAAGAATTAGAGATAACCCGCTTACAAGTGAGATGGATTCTGCTGCATACAACGCAGAAAAAACACCCATGCTATACCCACTCACATAAGCAGGTTTTCCTATTGTATTTAGATAGGATTCATACATCATGCACGAAAAAGCATAACCGACTATTTGTGTATCTATGGATGCTAAACGAGCATATTCTCCTTTTACAATTAAAGAGAAAGAATCATCAGAAGACATAAAGGTTGAGAAGTCAAATTCTTGGCTCTCAACCCATGAGATAAAACTCTCATGGGTATAAGTATCTAAGTTTATAAAGTTAGTAATTCCAGAAGATATGTAAGCTATTTTTTCCATAAGTTCTCCTGTAACCCTAAGTATCAACAAGCGAAAGGATATATTACTTACGCTTATAAGTTACTACATATAAAGTAACAAAATGTTACTATCTTGTTACAGAAAAAGAAAAATTTATCTATAAAAAGAGGTTACGCATTGGAATTATGTTCTGACTATTGAACTGTACCCCATCCTTAGGACAGTTTTAGCCTCAACTTAAGAACTATTTTCTGTTTATAATTGTTACATGAGGAAATAGAAAATGAGTAAAAAACGAAGAAACCATTCACCAGAATTTAAAG
>JALSLS010000129.1 GCA_026988195.1 Methylomonas sp. | reverse complement strand
GTGCCTATCAAACGGTTGCTTGATAAAAATTATGCAGCAGGATTAAGGTCTAATATTCGATTAGATAAGGCAACACCGAGTCAGTCATTATCAGGTAATGTTATACAAAAAAAGGGCGGGAGCGATACAACACATTTCTCGATTATTGATAAACAAGGCAACAAAGTGGCCGCAACACTCAGTGTTAATTTCCCCTTTGGATCAGGCTTTGTAGCAAAAGGTACAGGGGTTTTATTAAATGATGAAATGGATGACTTTGTGAGTAAAGCTGGGGTAAAAAATGGTTATGGCTTAGTCGGTGGAAGAGCTAATCAAATTGAGTCAGGTAAAAGGATGTTATCAAGCATGACTCCAACTTTTATTGAAGATGATAACCGAGTGGCTGTACTGGGTACGCCAGGAGGAAGCCGAATTATTTCTATGGTTTTATTAGCTGTACTGGACTTTGCTAAAGGCCGAGGGTCAGAATCTTGGGTTTGGCAACCTCGATTTCATCATCAATATATTCCAGATCTTATCCAATATGAAAAAGGTGGGCTGACAAATGATGAGATTTCAGGGCTGGCTAAGTTAGGTCATCAATTAAAAGAAGTTGGCTATCGCTATGGCAATATGCAGGGCGTGCAGTTTAATAAAAAGACTCGGCAATTAACGGCAGAAGCAGACCCAAGAGGTGAGGGCTTTGCATTGGTTAAAGGCACTGACTAATGAAGGGAAAGTTTGTTGATATTTGGCAGGGTGCTATTTTATCTGAGCACCCTGAGTCAATCGATTATTATCACTATCTTAATGCGGAAGAAAAACAAAAAGTTAGCAGTTTTATCCGCCCCGAGTTACAACAAAAATATATTAAAACCAGAGGTGTATTAAGAAAGGTTTTGGCGGGTTATCTAAATGAAAAGCCGGAAGAGATTAAGATTAAGATAGCTGAGTATGGAAAGCCCTTTGTTGAAGGTGAATTTTTTTTTAATTTATCACACACTGGGAATAAGTTTGTTTTAGCCGTTAGTGATGTGAGTGAGATTGGGATTGATCTAGAACAATACAAACAACGAAAAAATTTAGCAGGGTTGGTTAAAAAATGTTTTTCAGCTGTAGAAATAAAGTACTGGGAAAGCCTTTCAGAACAGCAACAAATGATTTTTTTTTATCAATTATGGGTTAGAAAAGAGGCTTTTGTTAAAGCCATCGGACGAGGCATAGCGGTAGGCTTGGATCAGTGTGTTGTTGACCCTGAGCATCAAACTCGGTTTTTAGCTATTCCAACTGAGTATGGTTGCGCTAAGGAATGGAATATTGTTGATATACCGTTAAACAAAGGCGATGTTTGTGCCATGGTGATCAAAGGTGTTGAATTTGCTTATAAACAGGTGGAAATAAAGTGAAAAATATTTATATAGGGCTACTTGTCTTTATTTTATCTGTTGCTTGGGTTTGGAGTGACAGTTCAATAGAGCCGCTGGAAGAAGGGCAGGTGTTTTTTCCAAAACAAGGACTCACACTACAAGTTGAACTGGCAAAGACAAAAAAACAAAGAGCATTAGGGCTTATGTATAGACCTTCATTAGCGCTGAACAAAGGTATGCTGTTTGAATTTGAGCAAGAAGCTATTCAACGAGTCTGGATGAAAAGTACTTTAATTCAATTGGACATTATTTTTTTGTCTGAGCAAAAAGAAATTGTTTCAATTATTAAGAACCTTCAGCCATGTAGCCAAAAGGAGTGTGGGGTGTATTCTTCAAAAAGAAAAGCCAAATATATGCTAGAAATTAATGCTGGAATGATTATGAATAATGGGATTAGAATCGGCCAGAAAGTTAGTTTTTGAAATGGAACTACTCGTCGCCTTGATCAGTACTCCTGTGAAACATAAATTATGCACATTTAATGTGCCAGGTATCTTTACAAATTATATTTTTTAAATAAGGAAGATATTCATAGATATTTGAATGATAGAAAAATATTTTTCATGGCCTGATTGTTGCCTTATAATTTAACTATACTTCGCGCGGTCACGGATGCGGAATTTATAAGCTGCTGGTTTTTGTCGATAGCAAGGCGCTGAAGCAGGCGCATAGCAAGCTACGCAACTGTTTCAGCAACGCAGCTATTGGCAAAAACTCAGCGGTTAGAAAACCGCAGTCGTGACCGCGCGAAGTATAGCAGGTCTGTTTATACCTGATGAGCTGCAAGACAAGACAAGATAATTTAATTTAATTACTAAGGAGCAATATAAATGAAAATAATAAATACATTTTTAACGGCAACAAGTCTATTACTATTAGCCCCTGCAATAAACGCAGTTACGCTAGGGCCTCTGGGGCCGGGGTCTCTAAACCCAGCTAATATGACAGAATGGGGTGCGGGTGCTAGTAGTGGTACATCAACTTGTGCGAGCTTTTCTTCAACTTGTAGTGTCGGTACAGGTCCATCATTTTCGGGTGATTATGTGGATAATTTCCACAACTTAACAGCAGACAGCTCTGTATCTTCTTCTTTAGGGGCTAGTGAGGCTCATTCACAGCTAACAGGTACTAGTGGAATAAGTACGCCTCATCTTACTGGCCAGGCTGTAGGTGGTGCAAATGGGATTGCTCGAGCTACTGCTTGGGGGCTTGAAGGGTACACTTATACTGGCAGCGGTAGTACGAGTGTTGATCTCAACATTTCTTTAAGCGGGACTCTCTCTAATCCTTCTGGTAGTGCTTTTACCAAGATCGCTTCTACCGTTCATATTATTGATGCTGCTGAATGGGAGTTTAACCTGTCAGAGACTACAGCACCTTTTGGTTACTTTGGTGAAGGACTGTTCCCTATAGAGTCTTCAACTCTTAGTTTAACCGATACCGGTTCAATAACAGATACGATTAGTCTTACTTTAAACTCGGGCGATAGTTTTTATATATGGGCTTCGCTTTCTGTTGGTGCGGGTAAGAATGGTACAGCAGAGTCATTAAATAGTCTTAGCATGTCATTTAGTAATAACTCGGGGTTAGTGGCAGCTTCAGTTGGTGCGGTACCTGTACCCGCAGCTGTTTGGTTGTTTGGTAGCGGACTATTAGGTTTAACAGGTGTTGCTCGATATAAAAGGGCTAATATTTGATTGCTTGATCACTCGAATGGTTTAGCTCTTTTTTAATAGACTTCGCGTGGTCACTATTGCAGATTTCTAACCGCTGAGTTTTTGCCAATAGCTGTCTATGCGGTTGTTGCTACCGACAAAAATCAGCCGCTTATAAATTCGGCACCCGTAACCGCACGAAGAACATCTTAAATTGTACCTACTCACCCCCCCCCTCCCGATTGGGGGGTAGGCTTAAGAGAGCATACCCTGCTGAGAGGCTCATTTCAGGGTGTGCTGACGACAGAGAACTCATCAGCTGCAGGCAGAGCCTCTACGTATTCTATAACAGGCTAAAAATCCTATATTAAATATTTAGACAAGTATATAATTATTCAAAAAAAGGACATTTTCCTTTTTTATTTTTATTTTTATTTACCTCTAGGATAAAATCATGAAAAAAACTCTTATTAATAGTGCAATAATCCTTTCTACTCTTGGCTCTGTCAACGCACAAGCTGCTGATCTAGGAATAGAACGTTGTATTGCCGCGGTTGAAAAACAAAAAAGTGGCAATATTGTTACCTTAG
>JALSLS010000128.1 GCA_026988195.1 Methylomonas sp. | reverse complement strand
ATAGCCTCCTTTTGCACCTCTTACAGACGTCAATACATGAGCTTTAACTAACAGTTTAAGTATTTTACTCACTGTAGGTAAAGTAATACCCGTTACCTTGGATATTTCTAGCGCCGCATGCATTCCAAGCTGATCTTTCGCCATAAAGCTTAAAATAACTGTTGCATAATCTGTTAATTTACTTAACTTTAACATGACCACTCCATTCACAATGTGGACCATTTTAGTCCTATTTAATTCCCGAGTAAAGACCTTGGTTATTTTTACCAGTTATTTTATGAACATTATCTTTTTAATAAGGGGAAGGGTTTAACAAGTTAACTAAGCACAGTAGGTTAAGTCAATACTGTCAGTAAGAGGAATTTTCCATTAAAAACACTAAACACTCCCATTTTTTCGGGTGATTGTTTAGTACGCTCTCTAGTTATTCTTTATGGATAATTTAATATCCCCACCTAAAGAGCAGTGTAATAATATAAGGAACTATTGCGTATATTTCACGGAATAAATTGCACAAAAAAATGTAAAATATACTGATAATATGTTAAATTTCAATGAAGTTAAGAAAAATATAGCGATTTTCTTGAAAACATACATTCCAAAGAAAATTGTGCATTTCCATCTAATAACAGTGTTAGCTATAAAGTAAAATTTTATATGAATAGATACATATTTTTTGTCGTTACTCTTCTTATTTGTTCTGTTGCAAATTCAATTGAGATACCTAAAAACCCAGATGAAGTAGATGTTTATATCGTCCCAATGGATGATTTTCCTTTAGGAGGAGCCAACCAGATCGCAAAAATAATGTCTGATGATATGAACCTATGGGTGAAATCATCGGTTAGGTTAGGCAATCTACATTCAAGTAAACTACCTGGTACGAATCAATTAATATTTGAAGATATTATTTCAAAATCAAATAGTATTTTCCGAAGCTTTGGTGACGTAGGTGAAAATACTTATTTTTTAATATTAACTACTAGAGATATTAATTCTGGAGCAGGAGTGTTGCGATTTTTATTTTCTGGGCACGATAAGGAGCTAAATGTATCCGTTATTTCCCTACAGCGACTTGTAAACTATAAAGATGGAAAAGCTGTATTTGATGAAATTTCAAAAATGAGGCTTTATAAAATGATGAAAAGAGCTATTGGTGAAATGCATTATGGTTGGAAGCGCACAATAGATAAACAAGACATAATGTATGCACCAATTATGAGCCTTAAAGATTTAGATAAACTTGGATTAGATCACTATGAAGAGAAGCAGAAAGATAGTTCAACTGATTCAAAATTATTATTTTAAGTTAATCGGGTAAGAACCGGTTTCTCTTCATCCCTTGCCAGACGAGTAGCCCAAAGGAACTGCCCCTTTATA
Source organism: Methylomonas sp. (assembly GCA_026988195.1). GTDB lineage: Bacteria > Pseudomonadota > Gammaproteobacteria > Methylococcales > Methylomonadaceae > QPIN01. Next base: position 2,281 of record JALSLS010000128.1, on the reverse strand, counting down.
CTCTCTCAGAACCATACAATAAGTATGGTATCAAAATGTATCCTAACAAAAGCTACGAAAAATTAATCAGATACTTTTCGCCAATATTTGCCAAAATATCATTCAAAGCTTTTTTGAGGGCTGAAAAGGATTTATAGGCAGAAAAATCTAACCATTCATATTTGATTTTTCGCCATAAAATTTCAATTTTATTTAATTCAGGTGAGTATGGCGGGATATTGTGAATGAACAAATTCTGAGCTTCCCATTTTTCAATGTTTTCTAAAAAGGCATTGCTGGTATGCATAGATGCGTTATCAATTAAAACAACCGTTTTTTTAGTGATTTTTTCGGCAAACTTATCAAAGCAGGCGATCACCACATCTGATGTGATACTGCCTTCAAAAACATACGATTCAAAATGACAGTGTCGGTCAATAAAACCCAATACATTTAATCGCTTGCTCTTTGAGCTTGGTACCTTGATTTGCTCACCAACTCGCTGCCAGGCATAAGGAACACAAGGCTCTAATGTAAAGCCAGATTCATCAAAATAATAAAAATCAAACTCACCCTTATTAGCTTTCTCAAGCAGTCTTTTTAACTCTTCAACCGCGTTAGAAAATTCTTCATCATCACGCTTGCTGTGCAGAGATTTTCGCACGCGTTTCCAAGATAATTTTGCCTTTTTACAAAGCTGTTTTAGCGTTGATTTACTGAGCTTGATTTTCCAACGTTTTTCGATTTCTGCAAGTACTTTCTTTAATGATCGTGGTGACTTTTCAACCATTTCAATGATTTCTGTTTCTTGAGTTGATGATAGCTTGGGAGGTCGTCCAGACCTCTGTTTGTCAATTAAGTCATCAACCCGCCACTCTTTCCAGTTGTTGAGCCAAATAGGGCCTTCTGTCTGCAGACACCACTTATACTAGCAATGCTTTGTAATGAAACCTTGTGACCACTCAGCAGTACTGCCGTGGCTCTCATTCTTGTAAACTGTTAGTTTCTGACTCTGTAAGAGAATCAACATATTTCATAATGCATAAATTTCTGATAAAAATCGGTATACCATAGCTTATATGAAACTTTTATTTTGTTAGATTACTTATGGACACTTACTTATCATCACTATTCGAATGAACAAACTTTCACCAGATAATAGCAAATACGATTTATTCTCATTACCATTTACAGGTAAAATACAAATTAGATGATAAATATCTCTTTTCGCATGCAGCCTGTCTGTTAGACACATAGTCACAAGCAAACTACATAAAATTATTTTTATGACATACCTATGAAACGAAAAGCAAATCAGGTGCGGATATTATTAAATTATCACTCCTAAGTTTTCCGGGAACTTAAAAACTAACCAAATGAATAAAAACGAATCCATGCATTATCAATACTCTCCTTTTAAGAGATACAATACACACCCACTATTTTATTTTATAATTATCTTACTACTTCCCATGCAATGCTTGCAGGCAGACACTCAGAAAGATAATAAAAATAGCCAAACACCACATACAAAAACATCACCTGTAACTGACAATCAAAGTAAACAATCAACACCCGCTTTTCTGACAATAAAAACTGACCCTATGCGCAAACACCCTAAAGTGGATGAGCCCTCCTTTTCAGAATCCATATTGCAAGGTATCAACATATCCGGGCAAGCAACGGTTATTTACCAAAGTAGCAGTTTGAATCTACAAGAAGGCGATTTAAAGCATGCTAATGGCTCAAACTTATCTCATCCCGAACTAGATAATTTTCAACATCCTTCAGGCGCAGCCACTTATTCAGCTGACTTTGTTTTAGAAGCCAAATCGCTTAAGTATGGCTATTTTCAAATAGACCTACAATTTGCTCATGGTTTGGGCGTTGATGCTAACTTACAAGGAGGAGCAATGGTTAATAATGATGTTATGGAAGATGCAGAGCACCCCTACACTCCTTATATTGCCAAAGCTTTTTATGAATTTATTTTACCTATTACCAATGAATATAATTTTATTATTGATATTGGAAAATATGGTGTAAATGATTTTTTTGATATTGGTAAAGATGTATCAGACCAAACGACACAATTTATCAATCAAGCAATTAATAATAATGGAGCCTTTGATTATGTTCAGGATTTAGAAGGTCATGGCTATACTTACGGGGTAAGACTAGGCATATACCTACATTCCGCACCTATAAATTTAAAATTAGATATTTTATAATCCACACCACACAAAGCTAATATTTTAAGGAAAATACCATCGCTGCCCATATCGAAACTGGCTCAATGCAG
>JALSLS010000127.1 GCA_026988195.1 Methylomonas sp. | reverse complement strand
TGGCGTAATTCATCATCAATCCAAGTTTTTAGGGTTAAGTTGTGTGGGTCGCTTATTTCATCCGCTGTTACCAGCCAAGGCCCCATGGGTCCATGAGTATCAAATGATTTGCCAAGCATCCAAGTGGGCGAGCGTATTTGCCAGTCGCGCACAGAGACATCATTAACAATAGTATACCCAGCAATAACTTGATGAGCGTGTTCAATAGGAACGTTTTTACAATATTTGCCTATCACAAAGGCTAATTCCCCTTCATAATCTACTTTTTCTGAAACAATAGGTCGATGTATTGCCTCATTATTTGCAATGACACAGCTACTTTGTTTAGTGAAAAAAGTAGGGTATTCAGGCTTGTCTAATTTTGTTTCGGAAATATGGTCGGCATAATTTAAACTGATGCCTAAAAATTTACCGGGTCTGGGTATGGGGGCTAGTAATGTAACGTCGGCAACAGGAATGCGGTTGTCGCCACTATTGACCAATATTTGCAAGGCTTTTTTAGCTGGAACTCCTGCGGTTAAAAAATCAATCATATTATCAGGTATTTCAATATTGTCTTTACTGCTTACAATACTTCTATCAACAACTGCACCAATATGAGTTTTATTTTTATAGTTAAAAGTGACTAATTTCATAAATTAAATTTATTCCTAGTGTGGTTATACTTCGTGACCGCATGAAGTATAACTGTAAGCTCTCTGCTAATAGCTGTAAAACAAGATATAATACAAGGAATTGATAAAACAAAAAAATAATCGAATAAAGTGTAAGCAGTAATGACACCTGAACAATTCAAGCAATATGCCCAACTGGGGTATAACCGTATTCCTATTAGCCGAGAAGTTTTGGCTGACCTAGACACACCATTAAGTGCCTATCTCAAGTTAGCAGATGGGGCATATTCTTATCTATTTGAATCTGTACACGGCGGGGAGCAATGGGGGCGCTATTCTATTATTGGACTACCCTGCAAAACGATTGTAAAAATTACAGGGAATGAAATCACCTTGGAGAAAGAGGGAAAGTTGCTAGAAAGCATTACCCACCCTCAACCTTTAGTCTGGATCGAAGAATTTAGGCAACGTTACAATGTGCCTGATATTGATGGTTTGCCTCGATTTAATGGCGGGCTTGTTGGTTATTTTGGATACGAAACAGTAGGTTACATTGAGCCTAAATTAAAATCATCAGGTAAAGCGGATCCCATCGGTAGCCCTGATATTTTATTAATGGTTTCGGAAGAAATGTTAGTTTTCGATAACTTGTCTGGAAAGGTTTTATTATTAACTCATGCTGACCCTGTTGAAAATAATGCTTATGAAAATGCAGTAAGCAGACTTGAGGACCGTATCAGTGATTTAAGAAAATTAACCGCACAAACTGATACCCACATCTCGCCTAAACAGGTGGATGAAGCCGATTTTATTTCAGGCTTTACTCAGCAAGGCTTTGAAGAGGCGGTATTAAAAGCTAAAGAATATATTGTCGCTGGGGATGTTATGCAGGTGGTACTTTCTCAGCGCATGTCTATTCCTTATTCTGCAAGCCCCCTTAATTTGTATAGAGCGCTACGTTGTTTAAACCCATCGCCTTATATGTATTATTTGAATTTGGGGGATTTTCATATTGTCGGCTCATCACCAGAAATTTTAGTTCGATTGGAAGATGATATCGTAACCGTTCGTCCTATTGCGGGTACGCGCCCTCGTGGCGAAACCCCTGAGCAAGATAAAGCTTTAGAAGATGAATTATTGGCTGACCCAAAAGAATTGGCAGAACATCTTATGTTGATTGATTTAGGTCGAAATGATGCCGGTAGGGTTGCTAAAATTGGTAGTGTTAAGTTGACCGATAAAATGATTATTGAGCGCTATTCTCATGTGATGCATATTGTTTCTAATGTTATTGGTGACTTACAAGAAGGCAAAGATGCTTTTGATGTATTAGCAGCCACTTTCCCAGCAGGAACAGTAAGCGGCGCGCCTAAGATTAGAGCGATGGAAATTATTGATGAGTTAGAACCTGTCAAACGTGGTGTTTATGCTGGAGCTGTTGGCTATATTTCCTGGTCGGGTAATTTGGATACTGCCATTGCTATTCGAACGGCAGTGATAAAAGATAAAATACTGCATATACAAGCTGGAGCAGGTATTGTCTATGATTCAGTTCCTAGAAATGAATGGGATGAAACAATGAATAAAGGGCGTGCTATTTTCCGCGCAGTTGCGATGGCAGAAGCAGGGCTAGAAGGAGAAAAATCATGAGCATAAAAGTGGTCATGGTCGATAATTACGACTCCTTTACTTATAATTTAGTGCAGTATTTTGGAGAGTTAGGGGCAGACGTTACTGTTGTGCGTAATGATGAGGTTACTGTTGCTGAGATTGCTGCCCTGTCTCCAGATAAAATTGTTATTTCCCCTGGGCCTTGTACTCCAAAAGAAGCGGGGATCTCAGTCGAAACCATTTTGAAATTTGCGGGAAAACTGCCTATTTTAGGCGTATGTTTAGGGCATCAAAGTATTGGACATGCTTTTGGGGGAGATATTGTGCACGCTAAAAGTATTATGCACGGTAAAACATCACCAGTTTATCATCACGACTCTGGCGTATTTAAAAACTTAAATAATCCATTTATTGCTACTCGTTATCATTCATTAGTCATTGACCAACAAACACTGCCTGATTGTTTGGAAATTACTGCATGGACTCAAGATGAGGCGGGGAATATTGATGAAATCATGGGGGTTCGCCATAAAGAACTTGATATTGAAGGAGTGCAATTTCACCCTGAATCCATTTTGACTGAGCATGGCCACGATATGTTGCGTAACTTTTTAGAAGGTTAAATCTTTGCATGAAAATACAACAAGCTCTTAATAAATTACTTGATCAGCAAGATTTAAGTACGGCTGAAATGCATGATGTGATGCAACTCATTATGAGTGGTGGAGCAACAGATGCACAAATTGGAGGGTTTCTTATTGCTTTACGCTGTAAAGGTGAAACCGTTGATGAAATAGCAGCTGCTGCCTCGGTAATGCGTGAGCTAGCCAGTAAAGTACCCGTTTCTGGTAAACATGTGATTGATACTTGTGGCACAGGGGGAGATGGTGCTAATACCTTTAATATTTCAACCACCTGTGCGTTTGTGGTGGCTGCTGCAGGCGGTCAGGTTGCTAAACATGGTAATCGATCAGTTTCCAGTAGTTCGGGGAGTGCAGATGTTTTAGAAGCAGCAGGTGTAAACCTTAATGTATCAGCTGAACAAGTGGCTCAATCTGTGCGTGAAATTGGAGTCGGTTTTTTATTTGCACCCAAGCACCATGGCGCGATGAAATATGCGATAGGCCCTAGAAAAGAAATGGGGGTCAGAACCTTGTTTAATTTATTAGGTCCTTTATCTAACCCTGCTGAAACCGCAAATCAGTTAATTGGTGTGTTTTCAACAGACTGGGTAGAGCCTTTAGCGCAGGTGTTAAAAAGGTTGGGAAGCCAGCATGTGCTGGTTGTCAATGCTGAGGATGGATTAGATGAAATCAGTATTGCTTGCGCCTCCAATATTGCTGAATTAAAAGATGGCGAGATAACCACTTATCAAATAACACCTGAGCAGTTTGGCTTGCAACGGTGTAGCCTAGAAACGTTGGCTGTTGATGGAGCTGAATC
>JALSLS010000126.1 GCA_026988195.1 Methylomonas sp. | reverse complement strand
AGTTGAGAGAAGGCACTATGGGGCAATTTGGTGGCTTAGGGATTGAAGTTACCATGGAGAATGGATTTGTAAAAGTGGTCTCCCCAATTGATGATACACCTGCTCAACGGGCTGGGATGCAATCTGGAGATTTAGTGGTTAGACTCGATGAAAAACCAGTTAAAGGAATGACCTTGGGTGATGCCGTAAAAATCATGCGAGGAGAACCAGGTAGTGATATTTTACTTACTGTTATTCGAGAAGGTGAAGAAACACCTCTAAAAATTAATATTACTCGGGCGATAATTAAGGTTAAAAGTGTTAAGAGTAAAATACTTGAGCCTAATTATGGTTATTTAAGAATTAGTAGTTTTCAGTCAAGAACTGGGCAAGGGGTGATTGATGCTATTGCTGAGTTGAAGAAAGAAAATAAAGCTGACTTACAAGGTTTAGTGTTAGATTTAAGAAATAACCCTGGTGGCGTTTTAAATGCAGCAGTGGAAGTAAGTGATGCATTCTTGGAAAAAGGGTTAATTGTCTACACAGAAGGCAGAATTAAGAATTCAGAAATGCGTTTTAATGCAGCGCCTGGTGATGAGATAAATGGTATCCCGCTAGTTGTATTAATTAATGCTGGGTCTGCATCGGCATCAGAAATTGTTGCGGGTGCGTTACAGGATCATAAGAGAGCCGTCATTATGGGCGAAAAGTCTTTTGGTAAAGGCTCTGTTCAGACTATTTTGCCTGCAGGTAAAAATGCAGCTGTCAAGTTAACGACGGCTAGATATTACACGCCACTGGGTAGATCTATTCAAGCAGAAGGGATAGAGCCAGATGTCGCTTTGGCAAGAGTTAAGCTGGAATCTTTAGAGGGTTTAAAATTTAAACCGGTAAAAGAAGCTGACTTATCTCACCATTTGGAAAATGGAAATGGTAAGAAGGCTGCAGAAAGTGATGATGAAAAAGACAAAGACAAAGAAGCGCTAGATGTACGTGACTATGCTTTGCATGAGGCGTTAACTTTGTTGAAAGGTTTGAGTATTCTGAAGTAAGAGAGTTGGCAATAAATAACCCAACCAGCAAGGTGGGTTGTTTATTGCCAGTTACCTAAGTAGCAATCAGTTGCTTTATACATACTTTACTTTCCTAGTTTATGGGTATCAACTTTATAGGATGTGCCGACGCAGGAGGCGCATCGACGGCTATTGATGCGCTTCGCTCCTCAGTACATCCTATGAGTTATCTTTATTTTGTAGCTAATAATCAGGGAATAATATGACTAATAGGTAGATTTTTTCGACAGCCTAGTCACAATTCCTCTGGCTTTTTTGTTGGTTGGGAGTTGCTCTTTAGATACGCGCCAGCATGATTCGGCAGAAATTTTAGTTGAGTTTTATTGTGTATTCGTGTTTTCTGCTCTACCTAAAAAATATTAAGGCCGAACGGATGTTCGGCCTTAATTGTTTTAGTTTGTTGATGCTTGATACTTAACTGTAAAATCATTCAGCGTTGATAGCGCAACAGTTAATTCTTCTGTGTTTTTCAGTTCAAAAGCGTTGACACCTACTCTTTGTAAATAAAATACTTGGTCGGCCATATAGCTGCCAATGGCGCGTATTTCTCCTTGGTAGTTGTATCGACTTCTTAATAGGCGGGCGTGTGAAAAAGCTCTACCATCGGTGAACGCAGGTAGTTCGACTGCTATTAAGGTAATGTTTTTTAACTCATCAGCAATTTCAGAAATATCATCTGAAGGTGCTATTCTGATGCCTATATTCCCTTGGTGATTCGCTAGTGTGGTTTTTTCTTTATTCCAGCGGGCTAAAGAAAGGGTAATGTCGCCAGCAACTATTTTTTCGTCATCTGCGATATGGATCCAGCTATCTTCTATAATTTGTTTGTCTTTAATTATTTTCATCTATAGGCCTTAGTAGATTGCTTCTTTAAAGGGGGTGACTCCAACACGCTTTACAGTATCTAAAAATACTTCTTCATCAAGGCGTTGTTTAATGTAAACAGCTAGAATGGTGCTGACGGCTTGGGTTACTTGATCCTTTGCTAATGCAGGACCCAGTCTTTTACCAAGAGCGGCTTCATTTTCTGAAGATCCGCCTAAAGTCAGCTGATACCATTCAACCCCTTTTTTGTCGACACCTAAAATGCCGATATGGCCAACGCTCTGGTGTGCGCAACCATTCATACAGCCAGACATGTTGATTTTTATATCACCAATATCATGCAAGTAATCTATATTATCGAGTGCTTCATTAATCTCTTTTGCTATATCAATTGATCCGGCATTTGCTAACGCACAAAAATCGAGCCCAGGGCAGCAAATCATATCTGTAGCGGTACCTATATTTGGTGTAGCAAGAGATAAAGCATCAAGTTTTTGCCATAATTCAAATAGGTCAGCTTGCTTGATATCAGCGAGAACCATGTTTTGCCTGTGCGTTGTGCGAGCCTCTCCAAAGCTGTATTGATCGGCAAGATCTGCAATAGCATCTAGCTGTTTGTCAGTAATGTCGCCAGGAGGTGAGTCAGGGGCTTTTAATGAAATAAATACAGCTCGGTAGCCGGGTATTTTGTGATCAGCAGTATTGTATTTTACCCAAGTAGAAAAAGCAGTAGACTGTGTTTTGTTTGCATCAAAAGAGCTGTCTTGGCTTGCGTTTTCTAAGTATGGAGGGGCGCTGAAATGTGCTTTAATTTCAGCAAAACGTTGGTCACTGACTTCCATACCACTTTTAATTTGTTGCCATTCAGCTTCAACCCATTCGGTCATTTTTTCAATGCCACTTTCTTTAACCAGTATTTTTATACGTGCTTTGTATTTGTTATCGCGGCGACCGTTTAGATTGTAGACGCGAACAATGGCTTCAAGGTATGACAATAAATGTTTCTTTTCTAAGAAGGGTCTGATAACTTTGCCAATAACAGGTGTTCGCCCTAGTCCTCCACCAACTAAGACTCTAAAGCCAATTTCACCCGCATCATTTTTAATCAGGTGTAAGCCGATGTCATGTAATTGAGTCGCTGCTCTGTCTTGTTCTGAACCGCTGACAGCAATTTTAAATTTGCGAGGTAAGTACGCGAATTCAGGGTGCAAAATAGTCCATTGGCGGATTATTTCACAGTAAGACCTTGGGTCTTCAATTTCATCGGTGCAAACACCCGCCAAATGGTCAGTTGTTGTGTTTCTTAAGCAGTTACCACTGGTTTGGATTGCATGCATCTGTACACTAGCTAAATCAGCTAAAATATCAGGCACATCTTTTAAATCAGGCCAGTTAAATTGGATGTTCTGACGGGTAGTAATATGGGCATAACTTTTGTCATATTTTCTAGCTACATGCGCCAGCATGCGCAGTTGATTAGATGAAAGCAAACCGTAGGGGCCGGCAACTCTTAACATTGGAGCGTGAGTTTGGATATAGAGCCCGTTCATTAAGCGTAATGCGCGAAATTCATCTTCACCAAGCTCGCCTTTTAAATAGCGTTCGGTTTGTCCTCTATACTGGGTGACTCGCTCATTAATGAGGGTCTGGTCGTTATCGTTATACTGATACATAAGCTGTTCTGCACTTTTCCACGGCTAAAATCGAGACTGATAATCATATACTGAGATGCATTAAATGACAAAGGTTATTGTATAGTGATAATATTGAGGGTTAATTTGTCTTGCTTATATTT
>JALSLS010000125.1 GCA_026988195.1 Methylomonas sp. | reverse complement strand
TGCTATGTTAAAGACGACTTTTTCATTTCCAATGATACTCGCACTTCGGTACATCTCTTTAACTTCATTTGGATTGTTCCAATCAAGTTTTAAAACCTCTTTGTACCAAGCTTCTAAAGAACTTCTACTATCTGAATATTTAGATTGTTGATAAAAGTCTTTTAGTGTCTTCTTTGATATTATTCTCATAAGTGTATTGTAGTGTAGTTCCCATTAATAGAACTTTAATTCTAGAAGGTAGATATATAGATGTATGCTAACGCCTCATTCAGCTGTTCCACTGGAAAACTGGTACGAGGATGTTTAAAACAACAAAACTATGCCATAAAACACTGCCTCCGAAGAAGCCCAACTTAAGTGGATCAGATGCAATGACTTGTTAGCTTTGTTCAGCCTCACTCCTCCCTAACAAGTAAAATTTTTTTAAAAATTTCTAAGCATCAGGTTTACAGGTATTAATCAAAAAATTGGTAATAAATTGCCACGCACGCTGTATGGATTTTTCTGAATAGACAAGACGTGCGCTGGGGTCAGTACCTACATCTGGATTATCAAATGCATGATGAGTTTGTGTATAAAGCCCAAATTGGACATCATTACAAGCATCATCCATTTCTTTAATTACCTCATTAATGATTTCCAATGGGGATACTTTATCTTGTGTCCCCTGTAGTATTAGTACAGGGGCGTTAATATGTGTATTCATTTCAGGTCTTGCCAACTTCAACAAAGCGGAACATAAAATAATTCCATCTATATCGTCAGCCTTACTTCTACCATAATCAAGGGCAATCATACCTCCTGCACTAAAACCAAGAAGGAATATTGGTGTTTCAGAAGGTACTTCATTTTTAAACTGTTTTAAACAAGCTGTAAGTGCTTGTACACTTTGATTCCGTTTTTCAATTAGTTGTTGAACCATAGAACCTACTTGTTCTGGCTTGTCTGGATTAAAACCATCACCATAAAGATCAGCTATAAGGACACTTGCTCCTAGTTTAATTAAATGATTTGCATGATCATATGCGAGTGCACTTTGACCTCGCCAATCGGGTAATAGTACAACAGCCGCCTTAGGCTTCTCAATTGGTGCTTTTAGCAGCGTGCCTAAATAAGATTTAGTACCAACGTTATATTTAATTAATTGTTTTGTCATTGTAAATATCCTTAATTGTTATAAAAACATAAATGTTTCTAGTTTTTGTTAGAGTCATCATAGATTACAAGCTTGACAAGTTTTTGAACAAAGGGCGATATAATAATGATGGTTGGAAATGCAAGAATAAAAGAAACCCCCCATGCATTTAACCAAATAACAATAATGTTTGTTACTATGCCAATGTTAAAAATACTAATCACCAAAGACATAGCACCTGACATAAAAAATGCCATGAAAAATGAAAATACTATTTTTTGATGTTTAGATGAAATCATTGAATACTCCTATATTTTTACTCATTTAATCTGTCTGTAATTCACTTGAATTTATAAATTTAACTTTTGAATAATTGCTTTTGCTACACTTTCACTTGATTGGGGGTTCTGACCCGTAATTAAGTTTCCATCTACCTCAATATGATCTGACCACTCAATAGCTTTAACATAGCTCGCTTTATTTTTTAATAGTTCATCCTCTAAAAGAAAGGGCATATTTTTATCTTGTTCAGCGGCTATTTCTTCATCATTGGTAAACCCAGTAACCGTTTTCCCAGCTATTAAAGAATCTCCATTTTTTAGAGTCACTCCAATAAAACATGCGGGGCCATGACAAACTGCTGCAATAATTTTATTAGCCTTATGAAAGCTACGCAAAATAGTATTGATATGTGGGTTATTGGGTAAATCAAACATTGTCCCATGACCACCAGGAAAGAAAATTGCATCATAATTTTCTGGATTAACCTCAGCCAAACTTTTAGTGGTTTGCAGTGATTCTATTGCTTTAGACCAATTTTTAGATTGCTCTTCATCAGGATTGCTACGTGGATCAATTGGCGCTACACCTCCTTTGATGCTTGCTACTTCAATATTAAAATTATTTTCTTTAAACAGCTGATAAGGCACTGTAAATTCTTCTAGCCATATTCCTGTGGGCTTTCCTTCAGGCGTTGCATCACAGCTAGTAACTACTATTAAAATATTTTTCATTTTTTCTAACCTCGATTTATATAGTTCACGAGCACTTTATCCGTTCATAAGATATAATAAAAATTAATTAAACAACCCTTTAGCATAAATATATTTATGGTTAATTTTGAATGGTATCGCAGTTTTGTTGCTATCTATCAAGCGGGCACTATTACGAGTGCCTCAGAAATTTTATTTCTTACACAACCAGCGGTAAGTCAGCATCTAAACTCTTTAGAAACAACGTTAGGGACAAAACTGTTTGAAAGAATGCCAAGAAAAATGAAACCAACAGATGATGGAAAGGCATTATATACAAGAGTAATTTCATCAGTGAACACCCTTGAATCCACAACAGGTGAATATTATCAAGAGAAAAGCAAGCCAAAAACCTTAATTAGACTAGGTTCGCCAAGTGATTTTTTTAGCAAAAAAGTTTTATCACATTTAGGAGCAGATAATTTAATCTTTCGAATAAACTTTGGAAGTGCTCAGCAATTACTGGATAAGTTAGAAAAACGAAAACTGGATGTAGTTATTGCCACTAAAAAGGAGTCATATAATAAAGCGATAGAATATCAAAAATTGTTTGTAGAAAAATTTGTTTTAATTCAATCGACCAAATCAAGTAGTTCACTTAAAGATTTCACCAATAAACACTCTACAGCACCGAGTGAATCGTTATTGCAACAGCAGAGTTGGATTAGTTATGATACTGACTTACCCATTATTCGTCGATTTTGGCGTGAAATGTTTCAAACGAGACCCGCTATAACACCTTCAATTATTATTCCCAATTTGAGTATTATTCTAAAAGCCATTGAAGAGGATAAAGGCATAAGTGTCTTACCATCTTACATTTGCCAAGAAGCAATAGCGACGGGGAAAGTGGAAGTAATTGCCACACAGAATAAAAATATCAGTAATGATATTTTTATTGCTTACCGTAAAGAAGATATTAAAAAACCAAATATATCGAGCTTTATAAATACTATAATTTCAAATGTGAGGTGTTCGTTTTTGTAATTTACTTTGAGATAAAGTCGATCTGTAATGCTTGTAGAAAAACATAGGACAACCAAACGCTTATAAGAAAAAACCAGCCTTTTATCAGCATTGTAAGCTATTGAAATACAGTTGATATACGGTAGATAAAAATTATTTCTTGGTTAAACAATAGGATAGCTTATGTAGAGTTTTTCTCATTCCCAAACTCTAGCTTGAGGATTCAGTGAAATGTTCAGCTTCGCATATCACAAAGCTGGAGCTTGAGAACAAGGAAATTATTACCCATCCCCCGTCTTTTTTATACTTTTTATCTGGAAATAAACTGTTAGCTTTATAAGTCTAATAAAGACTCTGTGGCTCTCTGCGAACCCTCGGCGGTTCTCTATGTTATAAAAAATGCAAAAAAGAGGGGGGGATGGTGTAATATATTGTTTTAGTTCTATAGCCATGCAAATTTTTCCTGTATTCCGCAAATCTCCATACGGGCTACTCTGTTGTGTCAGATAAATGTTACACTGACACCACTTATTCACTATGCTTTTGTTGG
>JALSLS010000124.1 GCA_026988195.1 Methylomonas sp. | reverse complement strand
AAAAATAAAATATATTGTGGTTTCAATCGGTTTAATATTTTTTTATAGCGGTATGATTTTTGGCGTTTTACCCTCGACCCCAGGCATTTCTTGGGAAGGGCATTTGTTTGGCTTTATTGCAGGGGTTATTGTTGCCAAGATATATCACAAAAACAAGGGTACTAAGAAATGAGAATTTAATATTATTTTGGCTTATTAAACTCTCACCCCTTATTAAGGAGCATGCATGCATGAATGTAGTAAAGCAGATATTGCAGGAGCAAATATCTGCCCCTGCACTAGTCGGCACGAAGGTAATTGAACGCTTCAGAGAAAGAGCATTATTTTAATCGCGCCGACTAGTGCATGGATGCACGTAGATAGAGCAATGCAGGAGCAATTGCCGAGGGCGGACGCTCCTACAGTACTCTCGACTTAATGCTGGAACAATAAACTATTTTGATCGTTTATTTATCTTTTCTATAACGGTCTAAAATTGAGGCTGCTGAAGATTGGTTGCCAATAACCCCTGCTGCAGCCAGTTTGTCTTTTAAATCACCGCCATTTTCCTCTTTTGCTAATTCACGCGCAGATTTCATTTTATCTTTACGTTTTTGCTGTTTGGCTTTTATGCGCTCCATTGAGGCAGAAGCCGAACGTAATGATGAGTTTGTTCCTGAGAACTGAGCAGCCGTTGCTTCGCTTGCTTTTTGAGCGGCTTCTGTTGATTTTACAATCGAAACTTCACGCTTTAATGCCTCCATCTGCTTTGCTGAATCTTTAATAATTGCTTTTAATTCTTTGACTTGTTCATTATAAGAGTCAAGAACCGCCTGATTACTGTCTAGGTCTGTTTCTAATTCAGCTAATTTTTCAGCTGTTTCCATCGCGAGCTCTTCATTATTAGCGTCTAATAGTTTGGCAATTGCTTCACTATATTCACCAACACTGGCTTTTAAATCATCAACTTTTCGAGCAATTCTTTTTTGCTCGGCCATAACATCAGTTAGTGATTCTTTGGCTTTGCGCTGACTTTCTTCAGCCTGTCTAATTTCTTGTTCCATAATACGAATACCTTGTACATCAACAAAGGCATCATTTGCTTCGTTTCCGTAACCTTTTAGAGTATTGAATACGTTATTTAAAAAACCCATGATAATCTCCTATTAGGCCTTAATTAAAAATTGTTGGCAAACTTCAAGTGCATCCATTATATTTTCAGATAACACGAGGACTTCCTCTTGAATTTGTGAAGCTTCAGAATTAACCGACATTGCACCAAAAATTGAGTATATACCCCCTGTTAATGCAAAGGATGATAAAGGCATTGCAATATTAAGCGTTAACATCATTTCATGTAAACTCGCTAACTGTTGATCAAGTACCTGTGCGCGATCAAATAATGCTACATTAAACAACAACTGTGTTTCACTTGCCGTGACAAGAATAGCAAATTCTTCTATATCTTCACGGATGACCGTTAACATAGAAACTTCATCTGTATTGGTACTAGTCACATTAAAGAGAACTTGCCCATCGACCGTGTAACCCGCTAAAGCTGCTTGCACTTTTTCTAAACTTTTGTTCATGGAATTTCCTAAGGGTTATAAAAAACATTTAAAAGAATTGATTGTATTCAGACTAGAGAGTTCAATATTGCTCAGTTTTTTGTTTATCAGTCCTAGCAAAGATATGTAGTCAATATTTTTTTATACAAGGTTTAAGGCAACCAGCAACAAATAACCCTCCCACCTTACTGGCTTTTTTACCCCTGCCCAAACCATCTCAATCGTTACGAAACACATGGATGTGCAAGTGTCGCTCGAAGCAGGATGCTGGTTGCGACCGTAGCTGGCTATGCGCCTCTTGAGATAGTTTGATCAGAAACAAAAAATCTGCGCAATCTGGGTGGGTTATTTATTGCCAGTTGCCTAAGAGTGAGGATTATTTATTCCCAACACCCTAATTTTTACTCCGCGTTGTATTACTGTTACTTTCTCTGTTCCACCAAAATAATGTTTTAACACATCAATCGCCAATTCTGGTTTAGACTGTCCACACATAAAAATATCAAACGCTGCATAACCCTGTTCTGGCCAAGTATGAACAGATAAATGAGACTCAGCTAGACAGGCGATACCTGTAATGCCAGAGGGTTGAAAGTGATGAAAGTTTTCAAATAATAAGGTTGCCCCTGTTTTTTCAATCACCTCATGCATTGCTTTTTTCATAAGAACCATATCATTAAGATTGCTAGCCTGATATAAATCAATAATCAGATGTTTTCCCATTATTTGGTTCATTTTATTGTTCAGGTTGGTTGATATAATAAAGTCATCATAAACGTTTATATTACATACTTTACTTTATTTTTTAAACGAGTCTTGTAGAAACGTAACGACTCACCCTATATAACAAGTAACTGTCGCTCTTAGCCCCCTCACCCAACCCTCTCCCCACTTGGGAGAGGACTTAAGAGCACAAGCGATGGGTGAGTAGTTAAATAGAAAAAAATCATACCTTGGTCAAATTATAAAAGGAAATAGCATTGACGAATAAACAACTAGACTTGGCTGTACTGACTATTCTTGCTATTGGTGCAGGCTGTGGCTTAGTGTATGAATATCTATTATCCCATTTTGCTGGCCGTATTTTGGGGGCGGTAGAGGTCGCTATTTACGGCATCATTTCTATTATGATGGTTTTTATGGGAGTTGGCTCTTTTTTGGCGAGGAATATAAGCAACCCTTTTGCCGGTTTTGCTTGGCTTGAGGTTATTCTTGCCTTTGTCGGCTGCAGTAGCGTGTTATTTATTAGTGGCGGCTTTGCATTAAGCTCTCTCCTTCCTCAAATACTTGCTGAAACTTTTTCGCTCCCGCCTGATTTAATTCCTCGCGGGGCATTGGTCGCTCAAATTGAATCAATAGCCAAATTATTACCTTACCTCATTGCGGCTTTATTAGGCACCCTAATTGGCATGGAAATCCCACTAATAGGCGAAATTCGCAGTCAAATTTATAATGATCGGCTAAAAAACAATGCTGGCTCTATTTATGGAATTGACTACTTAGGTGCCGGTGTTGGTGCTGTGTTTTGGGTTTTTTTAATGTTGTCTTTAGAAGTTTCTTTGGCGGGTGCTTTAACAGCATCCGTTAACCTCTTTATTGGTGCCGTTTTTTTCTATTTGTTTAAGGATAAAATCCCTTCCTCTACAGGGCTGCTACTCGCTCATATTGTGGTGGCATTATGGATACTACAAGTATTCACTTATGGTAGCCACTGGACTGCCGAAATGGAAGATATGCTTTACCAAGACAAGGTAGTTTACAGAGTCAATACCCATTACCAACATTTGGTCATCACCGAGCGTGTCATGGATCCCGCAAAGCCAAAAGTACTCACTTTTTATATTAATGGTAGAACTCAATTTGCCAGTAATGATGAGCACATTTATCACTCCATGCTTACCTACCCAGCATTAGCCGCATCCGCCAGACAAAATAATATTTTAATTATTGGCGGTGGTGATGGTTTAGCATTGCGTGATGTCTTACGCTGGCAACCTAAAAAAATCACTTTATTAGACTTAGATAAAGACTTAATTAATTTATTTAGAACACCGCTCATTAAAAATGGCAAGACGGTTAACCAACGGTTAATAGATATTAATCAAGCCGCGTTTAATGATCCTCGTGTTAACACCAT
>JALSLS010000123.1 GCA_026988195.1 Methylomonas sp. | reverse complement strand
AAGCCATTAGACAGCACACACCTACACCAGGTTGATACTTGTCAACACCACCATTGCACGAATTATACCCATACATGTAAGATGGATTGAACAATTAACAAAAAAAGCCCTCTAAGCTTTAGTGCCTTAGCAGGTAATCAATTTTTTGACTAAACTAAGAAGCTACCCTCTTACTAAGGAACGCGCATGAAACAACTTCCCGATTTCTAACTTGTCTTTTTGCTCCAGATGGAATGATCTCATTCGTTACGTAGCTTGCTATGCGCCTCATGAGATCATTCCACCTGAAACAAAATCCTACGTTATAATTTGGGGAAGTTATTCCATACACGTTCCTAAACAGATATTAACCCTTGCCATTTTTAAATGACTGTAGACATTCAATCAAAAGAAGGAAAAATCATTCGCCGACTTATCCCTCTGTCAACCATACCAGCAGAACAGTTTAAATCTATTTGTGCAACAATATCTATAGAAACAGCAAAACCGAATACTTTTTTATTTAAAAAAAATGATACAGACGATAAACTAATCTATTTATTACAAGGCTCTATCAGGCTTCAATCTGATGAGATTATTGTAGAAAACATCAGCTCAAAAAGTGAATCATCTAAATTTGCTTTAGCTCACCAAATACCCAGAAAAATTGATGCTCTCACTTTAACTAGTGTTGTTTTTTTTAGATTAGACCCCGGTTTATTGCCTTCCCAAAACACCTCCAATGAACAACAGGAAAATAGTTATATGGCCATTGATGAGCCCGAAGATAACAATAATGATGACTGGATGACAACATTATTAAAGTCTCCCATTTTTAGGGCACTCCCCCCTGCAAATTTGCAAAAAATAATAATGAACCTCCAAGAAACCCAGATTAAAAAAGGTGAGTTGATTATTAAACAAGGCGAGCCAGGAGATTATTATTACCTTATAAAGCAGGGGCACTGCCTAGTTTCACGCAAGCCTTCCGCTAACGCCAAAGAAATCAAGCTTGCACAGCTAAGCTCACAAGATACTTTTGGAGAAGACTCCTTGCTTTCGGGCGACCCCAGAAATGTTTCAGTCACTGCACTAACTGATGTTTCTTTAATCCGACTCAATAAAGAAAACTTTATTTCCCTTATAAAAGAGCCCTCCCTTAAATTTATCTCTTTCGATCAGCTTGCTGATGAACCAAGCCAAAGCACTCTTTTGATTGATGTCCGCTCGCCCGATGCGTACAACAAACAGCACCTTGCCCACAGCATTAACGCCCCTTTTTTCTCACTTAGGATGTTTATCAAATCTATTGATAAAACAAAATCAGCTATTGTGATCTGTGAAAATGGAAAAATCAGTGAAGCAGCCGCCTTTTTACTCCTTAGAAATAAAATTTCAGCTAAAATTATTAAAGGGGGTATGAATAGCATACCGCTCGAAAACTTTGAATCTGCCGCGACATTCAGCATTGACGACAACACAGACGCTTCACTCACAAATGGCGACACTCTAAAAAGTACCAAACAAGCCCCTCCCCTAGAGACCAGCTTGCCACACTCTGAAATAGATTCAAACACAGCACTGATCACTGAAAATGAAGCACTAAAACAAACCATTCAGTCACTTAGATCAGAAAAAGAAACACTAGAGAAAAAATACCGACAACTATTTAAACAAACCGAAAAGTTAAAATCAGCCTTAGATAGCTTAAAGAAATAAAAACGGCCCGAGAGGCCTTTTTAATAGAGAAGGGTTAAAGCTTTCTTTACCGAGCTCGGTTGAGCTCAGTAAAGCTAACAACTTTGCATAATATAACCATGCAAAGCTGTAAAACCTTATTTGATTTTAGCTTCTTTGTACATAACATGCTTACGAGCAACAGGATCGTATTTTTTGATCTCCATTTTCTCTGGCATGGTTCTTTTGTTTTTTGTTGTTGTATAAAAGTGACCGTTACCTTCACTTGATACTAATTTTATTAAATCGCGCATTTGTCAGCCCCTTTAAACTTTATAGCCAGATTTACGAATATCAACAAGAACCTCATCAATACCTTTTTTATCAATGATACGCATTCCTTTTGCAGAAACTCTTAAGCGAACCCATTTATTCTCACTTTCCACCCAAAATCTATGATGATGCAGATTAGGATTAAAGCGTCTTTTGGTTCTGTTATTCGCGTGTGATACGTTATTTCCAGCAACAGGACGTTTACCTGTTACTTGACATATTTTTGACATGATTACCTCAGCCGTGCCTATTTTGAAAGTTAGCCCACCTTTATACCAAAATTTCTTTTTAAGGTAAATACCATTGTTAAAATAAATTTGTTAGAATCAGTCTATTAAATTTTTATACGGGCAATTAAATGACAATTAAACTTGGCATGGTCATGGACTCCATTGACCTCATTAATATCAAAAAAGACACCAGCTTTGCCATGTTATTAGAGGCTCAATCTCGCGGTTGGGAGCTTCATTACATAGAACTTAACGACCTCTATTTAAGCAATGGCCACCCCTATGCCCGCACTCGAACCATCCAAGTTCAACGTGACCAGGCCTGCTGGTATCAATTTATGGATGAGCAAGACATTGCCTTAGAACAGTTAGACACTATTATTATCCGTAAAGACCCCCCTTTTGATCAAGAATATGTTTACGCAACTCATATTCTAGAGCTGGCAGAGTCCTTAGGCACTTATGTGGTCAACAAGCCTCAATCACTTAGGGATGCCAATGAAAAATTATATACCTCTTGGTTTCCTCAATGCTGCGCTGATAGCATTGTCGCAAGAGAGCCTGCTCGTTTTAAAGCATTTTTAAAGCAACATAAAGAAATGATTTTAAAACCCCTTGATGGCATGGGAGGCACTTCAATTTTTCATATTCGTGAAAATGACCCTAATCTTAATGTAGTACTCGAACTCATGACCGAGTATGGTTCTCGCTATATTATGGCTCAACGTTATATTCCAGAAATAAAACAAGGAGACAAACGTATTCTTTTAGTGAATGGAGAGCCAATTCCTTATGCATTAGCTCGCATTCCAACCCAGGGCGAGACACGAGGCAATCTTGCTGCTGGAGGCCGCGCAGAAGGGCGCGAATTAACAGAAAGAGACTATTGGATTGCCAAACAAGTTGGTCCCACCTTAAAAAAGAAAGGCTTAGTGTTTGTTGGTATTGATGTTATTGGTGACTATTTAACTGAAATTAATGTAACAAGTCCAACCTGTGTTCAAGAATTGGATAAGCAATTTGGGCTAAATATTAGTGGTCAGTTGATGGATCATATTGAATCCGTTATAAACAAGCCATAAGATTCCAGCATGAACTCACCAACACCTGCATTAACTCAGCCCTCACCTTCGACAAGTGACACACTGCTTCTCGCCTTGTTTATAGCTGTCGTTATTCATGCCTTAATTTTATTGGGGATAAGTTTCAGCATCCCACAGCCCCCCAAGGTCAATAAACAAATTGAAATAACCCTCGCCAGCTCCCCGGTAAAAAAAGCGCCCAAAAAAGCTAATTATTTAGCCCAAGACCACCAAATAGGGGCTGGAAACGATACTTACAAGCCGGCACCTCCCAAACAAAAATTACCTAGCCAGGGCGCCAGCCATAAAAAACCTCCTAGCCAATATAAACGTCAGGTAACTAGCAGGCAAAAAACTAAACAACAGCTTATTACTCAAAAACATGCAAAG
>JALSLS010000122.1 GCA_026988195.1 Methylomonas sp. | reverse complement strand
GTACCTAAGATGATTTAGTATGAGTCAAGCGATAAAAAGTTTAAAAGCAGGAAGGTCGAGTTATAGTATTAACTCGAAACTATATTAATCTTACTTATAGAGTTATTCATTTGAAAAAAGAAACACTGCTAAGGAGATTTTTGAAGTCTGTCAAAAAAAACATCCCAGAGAAACATAATAAGCGATTTGAATCTGACAGGCAAATGTTGAAGCGAGTTAGCAGAAAATTTGGAATTTTATTTTTTGTTATCTCGATGTTTGATGTGTTATTAGATTGGTTTCTAAGCTTAATAGATGGTGTTATACATTTAATGCACTTAAGTATTGAGGCCATTGAATATTCATTTATCGTGTTTTTTGAACATACCCTTCATCTTAATCATTTTCAAAGCGAAATCATTATTGTAAATGGTTCGATCATAATCGCTTTATATATGACTTACCGCTTAATTCTTGCTGCACCAGTGCTCTTTGTCCGTTTTAAACGGAATTTTCTTGCTGCTTGGTTGCGATACATCAGGCGTGAGTATTCATGTTGGAAAGCTATGTCATTAAGCCACAAAATACAATTTGTTAGTGCTTATAGTTTTGGTACTGCTTGTCTTTTGTTTTTTATTACCCTTTAAATGAATGGTCACTATTTAGCTAAGGAACGTGCATGAAACAACTTCCCGGTTTCTAAATAAAGTCTTGCCAATGTTTGGCTTTCAATACTCATGAAATAATAGATCTCATCATCTACTAGCTTATAAATAATTTCCTGATTACCCATGGGCTTCAGCCGTATATAACACACTAGGTTCACGTCATACCAGCAGGGATTGCTGGTATCCAGTGTATAGGGACATACGACCTGGATAATTAGCTTATACAATCACCCCATCCTTGGGTTCTAGATCTCGGCACAAATCTGTCTGGAACAGATTTGCTTTTCCCAAAGGGCATTATGCAGGATAGCATAATGTGAATCCCTGCCGAGATGACGTATATACTTCGTGCGGTCACGACTGCGGATTTCTAACCGCTGAGTTTTTGCCAATAGTTGCGTTGCTGAAACAGTTACGTAGCTTGCTATGTGCCCGTTTCAGCGCCTTGCTATCGACAAAAATCAGCAGCTTATAAATTCCGCATCCGTGCCCGCGCGAAGTATAAGAGTTGAATCGGCCTTTTTATAAAATGGCTGAGACTCGTACGTAATCAGGAATAATTTTATTTTTGTTATTCGAAAGCCTATTTAATAACACTTAACAACAGTTCAAAACCTTTCTTACTGAAAACTTCCACTTCCCTCATTAATTCAACACCTTGGCTATTATCTTGCGTGTTATTACTAAAGATTGCAATAGCAGCTTGTAGACCGGTATGCACTTTTTTATGGCCTTCAGTAATAGTAGAAACATCTTGCCGATTATTGGCTAATATTGTCTTTGTAGCCTGGTTGAACCATTTGCCAAAACGGCAACTATTGTGATCCACAATATCAGCATGATTTCCAGTCAAAAAAGAATGATAACCTTCAACTTTCATACAGATATGATCTATTTTTCCAATGGCTACACTGGTTGCATTGGTGACATGAAAGGTTTTACTGGTAATATCCTGTGAGTAGCTTGATACATCTGCAAGTGAGGTTTTAAACGTTCCTACAATATCCATAATGGAGTTTGACTCATCACTAAATGTCTTGCTTATTTCACTCATACTCTTTGAATTTTGTTTTAGAGCATTAATATTTATTTCAACTTCCTGAGTCGCACTTTGGGTGTGCTTAGCAAGTTTACGCACCTCATCAGAAACAACCGCAAAACCTCGACCATGCTCACCCGCTCGCGCCGCTTCAATAGCTGCATTTAATGCTAGCAGATTAGTTTGGTCTGAAATACCTTTAATAAGATTGATAATATCGTTGATGGACGCGACACTCTCATTTAGCGAAGCGGAGTCATCATTCAAACGGCTGGTGTATTGTTGAATATTTTTAATGGAACTCGATATATTGGAGGTTTGATTGGATAAATCATCAATACGACTCACTGTTTTTTCATTTAACCCGTTAACCTCAGACAGCATACCCAAGTTTTCATCAATGGTAGTTTGAAGGAAATTCATACCATCATCATAACTATTCAGTGAAAGCTCGAAAATATCATCTTTTACCTTAAAATCAGCCATTGCTAATTGGCTGTTGCTTAACTCTTCTTCAAGCAAGTTAATACGGTTTTGCAGCGCTTCATTCTCACTGTTAAGCTTACTAATGTTTTTTAAATGCTCTTTTTGTAAAGCCTCTATTTTCTTAGCACCAAACATAAATCTCCCCCCTTAAAATCTTTCTAGTTAATATTAGAATAGTTCAATTTAAAGTTATCACCACAAAAAAAGGGAATTTTTATGCTCCAATAAACAAGCTGCTTTGATGGCACCCAATATAGACAACACAGAAGGTGGACAAAAAAATAGCTGGTTACTATTTTGGCCCAAAGAACCTAAAACTTTTATAGTTAAAATTTATAGGCAATATTTATCTGTAAATTATGGGTAAATATATTGTTACCGGACTGAGTGTCTACATACTGCCCTATATAACCAAGATCCACCCCCATATGTTGAGTAAGCTTATAACTTAATCCTGATAAAATACGGTTTTCTGAAAACCCCTGTTTACCAAACTGATTTTTATTGATATAAAACAAAACCTCATCACCGACATAGGCATTTAAGCCATCCAAAAATGGTAGTGGGTAACTAATTTGTAATAACTGTCGTGGCCTATATCCAACATCCCCTGTTGTTAAATGGATTCGCTCATCCATCCGGGTACGACTGATAAACTTGGCATTACTGAAATCCAGTTTCCAGACAAAATCCTGGTATGGACGACTTTCTTGAAAAGACAGTTTATTTAAGGGGTCACCCCACTCATGAACATAACCAAGCCAGACCGATGCATGCTTATTCAGTTGGTAACCGAGCTGAGCAAATAAAATATTTTCAGTAAACCGTGAACCTTTTGGGGAGTCGTCGCGGGTACGGGTTTGGTTCATAATGAACCAATTATATTTTTCGAGCTTTGGTGATACCGCTTTGAAATCACCTTGTAGCGTAACCGAGCCCCACACCCCAAACATATTATTCACATCTGCAGCGATTCCAGAGATAGGCAGAGCTAACAATAATGTACTTAAAATTATCCTACGGTAAATTCCTTTCATACTTGTGACCTTTATTAATGTGAGTAATAAAACCGGTATATTCGGTTGCTTCGCGCAAGCTTATAGACCAGTCAATAAATGCAATACATTAACCATGCCAGAGCAGATATAAGCCCTTTTTTATAGACCACAACACTTTGTATTTATAGGGTAAATTAAGAGCTAGAAATAGCTCAAAGTCATCTAGTAGTACACAAAATTATCTAGGTTGGTTTAAATGAACCAATACAATCTGGTGCAAATCAACCAAATTTATTTAATTCTTGCACATCACTCTTTATATAAAATAAAACAACTATTAAATCAATTACTTAAAAAATAATACGTTGTGGCATAAGAACTGCTTGAATATAACTATAACTATTAATTCTGGAGGATACTCACTTGAACAACTCTTCTTTACAAACGCTACCAGAAACAGGAATTGCCGGTTTAAAAAAATATTGGCATCAAGACCTTATTTCTGGTTTTCTGGTTTTTTTAATTGCC
>JALSLS010000121.1 GCA_026988195.1 Methylomonas sp. | reverse complement strand
ACGCAGGATTTTTGTTCGTATTCAAGGCGTATAAATAGGCGCATAGCCAGCTACGCAACTATTTATACAACGCAGAAGACGGACAAAAAGACAAGTTAGATGCTCAAGTTAATTCGTGCACGTTCCTTAACTTAGCATTTTTCTAATATGTTCGATTTCATCTTTAGCTTGGTCAAGTATATTAATACTTTTATCTATATCTAAGTTACCTGATAGTAATTTTTGATAAGCGGGTAATTCATCCATTTTAGGCATTTTTTTAATATCAATTTTGCCTATAAAACTATGCAATTGGGATATCATAACAATATCACTGTAATCGGGATCACTTCCACTATCTCTACGCCAATTTTCAGCATGGGTAATTACATCTTCAAAATCACTAGGAAAACCCCATTTCCTTATTATTTGCACCCCAATTTCAACACGTAATTTTTTGACTGTTTCAGAAAGATCTTTAGGGCTAGCTATAATATCAGGATGTTTATCTGCATAGGTCAAAATAGGGACAACACCAATATCATGTATAAGGCCTGCTAACATGGCTCTATCAGGATCAAACCCAGGTGTTTTATGAGCAAACACAGCACTTATTGAAGCAACATAGCTACTGTGAGCCCATAGTTCTTGCATTCTTTTTCTAATAACGGGGGATTTTGCATTAAACACAGCTTTCATTGCAAAAGCGGTAATTATATCTTGAGATGATTTTAACCCTATTCGAGTTAAGGCTTCTGGGCAACTTTCAATTTTTCGCCGTCCTCTATAAAGCGGGCTATTTGATATTTGTATTAAACGGGCTGTAATCGAAGGGTCAGTTTGGACAACACGAGCAATTTTTGAGTTATTGGCTTTATCGTCATTAATAGCTCGGCGAATTTTAAAGGCAACATCAGGAATAGTCGGTAAGGCAAGCTTATCTGATTGCATGAAACGATAACAATCAATCAGTAAACGATTTTTAGCTAAATTGGTTGCTGTTTTTGAAACTGTATTAGTACTTGGCATGTAAGAATAGTTGATGTCTTAAAAAGGCTTTTAAAAATAAAAAATTAAGGCCAATTTGTAGGATTTTATTAAATCCTCACTTCTAAATATGATTTTAGTTTAAAATTGGTGTTTTCGTTAGGATTTACCTTATTTAAATGTGTAAAGAACAAGCAGCGATTCAAGATGATATTATCACAACGCTACAAACTATTAGAGACTATATTCGCTGGGGCGCTAGTCAATTATCTGAAAATGAAGTGTTTTTAGGTCATGGGATTGCAACACCCTTGCATGAATCTGCCGCATTGGTCTTAAATGCAATATCTCAGCCATATAATCTTGATGATTGCTATATGGGGGCTACTTTAACCCATGCCGAACGTAAAAAAGTAGTGCAGTTATTAAATAGACGTATATATGATCGTATGCCTGTTGCCTATTTAACGCATGAAGCAATATTTGCAGGTTTATCATTTTATGTTGATAAAAGAGTCTTGGTTCCTCGCTCACCCATTGCTGAGTTAATTGAGCAGCGTTTTGCTCCTTGGGTTGATGAAGATCAAGTTTTCAACGTATTAGACTTGTGTGCAGGAAGCGCCTGTATCGCCATAGCTTGTGCTTATGCTTTTCCTGAAGCACAGGTTGATGCCGTAGAACTTTCTGATGATGCTATCGAAGTGGCTAGTATTAATATGGAAAAACACGGCTTAACTGAAGAGCTTGGTCTATATCAATCTGATTTATTTAATCAGCTGCCTAAAAAAGCATACGATATTATTGTTAGTAATCCTCCTTATGTGGCGATACAAGAGTGGGAACAATTACCTGCTGAATACCATAATGAACCCGAAATGGGGTTTACAGGCGGTGTTTCTGGCCTGGATTTAGTTATCCGTATTTTGGCAGATGCCAATGATTATCTATCTGAACAAGGTATTTTAATTATAGAAGTAGGCAGTAGTGCGGAAACCTTACAGCAACTATTTCCTGAAATACCTTTTTACTGGCTTGAATTTGAACGTGGTGGTGATGGAGTTTTTCTTCTAACCGCTGAGCAAGTTAAGCAATACCATCAACTATTTTTATCTAAAATTTAATATGTCAGGCAATTCAATAGGAAAATTATTTACAGTGACTACTTTTGGAGAAAGTCATGGATTGGCTTTAGGGTGTACAGTGGATGGCTGCCCCCCTGGAATATCATTAACAGAAGCAGATATACAGCTGGATTTGGACAGGCGAAAGCCGGGTACTTCAAGGCATACGACTCAAAGAAGAGAGGCTGATCAAGTTAAAATTCTTTCCGGTGTGTTTGAGGGTAAAACAACAGGCACCCCCATTGGTTTAATCATTGAAAATACAGATCAACGCTCTAAAGATTACACTAAAATTGCCGAAACCTTTCGTCCCGGCCATGCTGATTATTCATATCAGCACAAATATGGTTTTAGAGATTATAGAGGAGGAGGGCGCTCATCTGCTCGTGAAACAGCCATGCGCGTTGCAGCCGGTGCTATTGCTAAAAAATACCTTAAAGAAAAATTTAACATTGAAATTCATGGCTATTTATCTCAATTAGGCCCGATAAAAGTGGAAAAAATTGATTTAAGTATTGTGGAAACCAATCCGTTCTTTTGTCCTGATGCCGATAAGATTACAGAAATGGAAAACTATATGGATGCGCTAAGAAAAGAGGGCGATTCTATTGGAGCAAAAGTGGAGGTTATTGCCACTCATGTGCCTCCAGGCTTAGGTGAACCCATTTTTGACCGTCTTGATGCTGAATTAGCCCATAGCTTAATGAGTATAAATGCCGTTAAAGGGGTGGAAATTGGTGATGGTTTTGATTGTATTGCGAGTAAAGGGACGTATTTTAGAGATGAAATCACCCCAGAAGGTTTTTTAAGCAATCATGCAGGAGGTATCTTGGGCGGGGTGTCAACAGGACAAAATATTGTTGCTAGTATTGCCTTAAAACCAACCTCAAGTTTACGGATACCCGGAAAAAGCATTAATACTAGAGGGGAGGCGATTGATGTTATTACAGAAGGGCGACATGACCCTTGTGTTGGTATTAGAGCAACGCCTATTGCAGAAGCCATGATGGCGATTACCATTATGGATCACCTGATGCGCCATCGTGCACAAAATATTGATGTTAATTCTGGCTTACCCATTTTAAGATAATTCGTGGCTATTCCATACTGGCGATTATCAAGTTTTTATTTTTTTTATTTTGCAACCTTAGGGGGGTTTTTACCTTATTGGAGTCTGTATTTAGAACATATAAAATTTAATGCACTTGAAATAGGTGAATTGTCAGCCTTGATGGTTGCAACAAAAATTATTGCGCCTAATTTATGGGGCTGGATAGCCGATTATACCGGCAAGAGCCTTCGTGTTATTCGGCTGGCCTCTTTTTTTGCAGCGGTTATTTTTTCAGGTTTTTTCTTTAATGATAGCTATTTATGGGTTGCATTGATAACCGTAGGTTTTAGTTTCTTTTGGAATGCAGCCTTACCTCAATTTGAAGCAGCAACGTTATTTCATTTAAAAGCAGAACCGCACCGATATAGTCAAATAAGGCTTTGGGGGTCGGTTGGGTTTATTGTTACGGTATTGTGTATCGGTTGGTTGGTTGATCTTTTAACGATTGATTATCTGCCTGAAATAATTATTTGCTTATTAGCTATGATCTGGCTGGTTAGTTTAATAACCCCT
>JALSLS010000120.1 GCA_026988195.1 Methylomonas sp. | reverse complement strand
TTTTGAGCATCTTCTGCCACATAAACCATACCTTGAAATACCCCCCTTGCCCGTTGATTTAATACACCTTTATATAACTCACGACTAATCGCATGTGGTTTTAAATGATTAATACGAGTATGGTTATCAATATGTTGACGTTTAATGCCTAAATATAAGCCATTCAATTCACATTCAGAGGCTAACTCTAAATCAGTATGAACATCATTTCTAGCCAACAAAGCACCAAAAGCAAAGCTATGATGATTAAAGCGGCTATCACGCGCCTGCTTCACATAAGTACCGCCAAAATGAAAAGCTTTTTCACCTTCTGCTTGCATTTTATATAGCGTTAAACTGGCATTTTTTTCAACAAAGACTTCAGTGACAGCAGCCGTTAAATAAGCATCATCAACACCAACAAAAGTTTCAATAATATTAACTTCTGCCATTGCTTCAGCAACAAATACATTTCGAGTTGTTGCTAAACACTCTGCATCAGTAACGATATGTAATAACTGTATTGGCTGGTCTACTCTTTTTTTAGCCGGAATATGAACAAACAAACCATCACTAAACCAAGCGGTATTAAAAGCCACAAAGCTATGCTCTTCATTAGCAACAGCTTTACTTAAATAGCGCTCTAAAAGTTCTGGATTTTGCTCTAAAGCATCGGCCATACTCAGCACTGATATATCGTTATCCAAGGCTTGTAATGAAGAATGCTGTTTAGAAAAATGACCATTAATCAAAACAATCGTCAAAGCCCCTTCAAGTTGATTTTCAGTTACAAGCGCTTGATCAAAAACAGCTTCTGATAGCTCTAATGAAGGTGTAAATAATTTCTTCTCAATAGCCGAAACATTAGTGTAACGCCACTCTTCTTCTCTTAATGAAGGAAAACCTTTATCAGAAAAATATTTAAAAGCATCAGACCTTAATGTTTTAAGCCACGCTAATGATTGCCCTGGCAATAAGTCAGCTGTTTTCTGGTATTCTTCAATATAACGACTTGTCATTATGCCGCCTGCCCTTCAACCCACTGGTAGCCCTTAGCTTCCAATTCTAAAGCTAATTCTGGCCCACCTGATTTAACAATCTGACCATCAGCCAAAACATGAACAATATCAGGCTTAATATAATCTAATAATCGTTGATAATGGGTAATCATTAAAAATGAACGTTCGGCTGAACGTAGAGAATTAACCCCTTCCGCTACCACTTTTAAGGCATCAATATCCAGACCTGAGTCCGTTTCATCCAAAATACACATTTTAGGTTCTAAAATAGCGGCTTGTAAAATTTCATTACGCTTTTTCTCACCACCAGAGAAACCTTCATTTACGGCTCGGTATAAAAAAGACTTATCCATTTCTAATAATTTGATTTTGTCTTTTACCATGGTTAAAAAATCCATCGCATCCACTTCATCTAAACCTTTATGTTTACGAATTGAATTTAAAGCCGCTTTTAGCATATAAATATTACTCACCCCTGGAATTTCTACAGGGTATTGAAATGCCAAAAAAATACCTTCACGCGCTCTAATTTCAGGATCCATATCCAATAAATCATTACCCATATAGGTCACTTTACCTTCAGTAATGGTATAACCTGGCTTACCCGAAAGTACATGTGACAATGTACTTTTACCTGCCCCATTAGGCCCCATAATAGCGTGAACTTCACCTGCTTTAATTTCTAAGCTAAGCCCTTTTAAAATGGGTTTATCTCCAACACTGACATGAAGATTTTCTATTTTAAGCATTTTGTTTTTATCCTGTTTGATCTTGTTCTAACTAGTATAAATTGAAACAAGGAAGTGAGGCTTTAGCCTCGCAAATATACAAGCAAGGCTAAAACCTCACTTCCAATTATTATGTAACCAACAAACCTTTACCCTACTGAACCTTCAAGACTAATACCCAATAACGCCTGTGCTTCTACAGCAAACTCCATGGGTAATTCTTTAAAGACTTCCTTGCAAAAACCATTCACAATCATAGATACCGCATCTTCTGCTGATAATCCACGTTGCTGACAGAAGAACAATTGATCTTCACTAATTTTTGAAGTAGTCGCTTCATGTTCAACTTGCGCTGAAGGTGTTTTTACTTCAATATAAGGAAAAGTATGCGCCCCACATCTGTCACCCACTAATAATGAATCACACTGAGTATAGTTACGGGCATTTTCTGCACCTTTACCGACCTTAACCAATCCACGATAAGTATTTTGTGCCTTACCCGCTGAAATACCTTTTGAAATAATGGTACTTTTAGTGTTTTTACCAATATGAATCATCTTGGTACCAGTATCAGCCTGTTGATAATTATTGGTCAGTGCAACCGAGTAAAATTCACCGACCGAATTATCACCTAATAAAACACAGCTAGGGTATTTCCAAGTAATCGCTGAGCCAGTCTCTACTTGTGTCCACGAAACTTTAGCATTATCACCCCGACATTCTGCACGTTTAGTGACAAAATTATAAATCCCCCCCACACCATTCTCATCGCCTGGGTACCAATTTTGTACGGTTGAATATTTGATTTCCGCATCTTTCATCACAATCAATTCAACTACTGCAGCATGTAATTGATTTTCATCACGCATCGGTGCAGTACAGCCCTCAAGGTAGCTAACATGACTACCCTCATCAGCAATAATCAAAGTACGTTCAAACTGCCCAGTATTAGCAGCATTGATTCTAAAGTAAGTCGATAACTCCATCGGGCAACGTACACCTTTAGGTATATAAACAAAAGAACCATCGGTAAATACTGCTGCATTTAAAGCAGCAAAAAAATTATCACCCTCAGGAACGACAGTCCCTAAATATTGTTTAACTAATTCAGGGTGTTCTTGTAATGCTTCTGAGATAGGGCAAAAAATAACCCCAGCATCTTTAAGTTTTCCTTTAAAAGTTGTAGCGACTGAAACACTATCAAACACTGCATCAACCGCAACCCCTGCTAAGCGTTCTTGCTCATCTAAAGGAATCCCTAATTTTTTATAAGTCTCCAATAACTCAGGGTCAACCTCATCTAAACTTTGTGGTTTATCAGAGTCTTTTTTAGGCGCCGAATAATAACTAATAGCTTGATAATCAATAGGTTCAATATTCAATTGAGCCCAATCGGGGTTTTTCATTGTTTGCCAATGTCGAAACGCCTTAAGACGGTATTCCAACATAAATTCAGGTTCATTTTTTATTTTTGATAATTTGGCAATAACCTCTTCATCCAGACCTGGAGGAAAAGTTTCCACCTCAATATCGGTAACAAAACCTTGAGAATATTCCTGAGAAATCAGGTTTTCAACTTCTTTAGCACTTGATGACATAAATGACTCTATCTATATAAACTACTGATGGGAATTGTTATTTCTACTGGCGGCTTGACAGGCAGAATCATATCAGCCAATGTCACTGAATCCAGCGCATTAAACACTTTTTGATTGATTAAACCCCAGTTCCCTTGAATTTCACAACCAGAGGCTTGATCACAATTTTTATGCGAAGAGTTACATTCAGTTAAAGAAATAGGCCCTTCCAGCGCACTAATCACAGCTGCAACGGTGATTCTTTCGGGTGCTCTAGCTAATAAATAGCCTCCTTTTGCACCTCTTACAGACGTCAATACATGAGCTTTAACTAACAGTTTAAGTATTTTACTCACTGTAGGTAAAGTAATACCCGTTACCTTGGATATTTCTAGCGCCGCATGCATTCCA
>JALSLS010000119.1 GCA_026988195.1 Methylomonas sp. | reverse complement strand
GCTAACGATCCGACTTACTGAGTTGCATTTTATTATCATGCCCATGCCCTCCTTTGTGTTATGAGGGGCATGTGCAGTATTTGGATATTTCACGCTATGCTGCCGTAAGCTCACAATTAAAATACAACTATTTTTTATTTGAAGTGTTTATAAAAGCGATTACTTGGGGTCTACTTAATTGAGGATAAGCTGCCCCCCCTGCATTTACTGCAATTTGAAATTGGCTAATATTGCCTGAGCCATCATTACTATTGGTATAGCCTGTTTAGCTGGTTTTTGATGCTGGCAAAATCAATCTGATTGAGCAGAAAGAATTTGTTATACCTGTATTTAGCTTAAAGGCTATTAAAAAGTTGTTTGTCTATCATTTTGGTCTAGACTTAAAACCATAGTTTTTCCTGATTACCCATGAGTTTCCGCCAAATCATATGGGAAAAGAATAAACCCTTGTGCCACGCGTCATCCCCGAGGCCTTTTATCGGGGATCCATTTTCAGTGAACTAGATTCCTGCCAAGAGAATGCAGGAATGACGGGGTTGCAATGTTGGCTTTTTTTAAATGGCGGAAGCTCATGGGTAATCAGGTAGTTTTTTTATTTTCAAGACACAAAATACAGCGGAGTTCCTAATGGAAAGAGAAGAAGCAATGGCTTTCATGATCAAGTTACTCAAAATCTTATTGCACAAAGACGGATCTGATCTATTTATTACCGCAGGGTTTCCACCGGCGATGAAAGTAAAGGGTATTATGACCCCTATTTCTCAACAGAAATTATCGGCAAATGATTCTCAAGCACTAACTCAGTGCATCATGAACGATAAGCAACTCAAAGAATTTGAAGAAACTCAAGAATGTAACTTTGCCATTTCACCAGCAGGGCTGTGTCGGTTTCGTGTGAATGCTTATGTACAACAAGGTTACCAAGGTTTAGTGCTTCGCGTTATTGCCTCAGAAATCCCTACCTTTGACAAACTAGGACTTCCTGCGGTTCTGAAAGATATTATCTCCCACAAAAATGGCTTAGTTATCATGGTAGGTGCCACGGGGTCGGGCAAGTCAACCTCTATGGCGGCCATGATTGATCACCGTAATGAAACCAGTCATGGACACATCATTACCATTGAAGACCCTATCGAGTATGTACACCCTCATAAAAATTGTGTAGTGATGCAACGCGAGGTTGGTGTTGATACTCAAGACTGGGAAATAGCACTACACAACACCTTGCGCCAGGCTCCTGATGTTATTGTTTTAGGGGAAATACGAAACTCTCAAATTATGGAGTTTGGGCTTGAATTTGCTCAAACAGGTCACTTGGCATTAGCCACTTTGCATGCAAACAATGCCAACCAAGCGGTTGACCGTATTCTTGGTTTTTTCCCGATAGAAAGCCAAGCAAAACTAATGCAAGATATTGCCTTAAACTTACGCTCCATTATCTCTCAACGCTTAGTCAGAACTGTTGATGGTGGACGTTGTGCTGCGATTGAAATAATGATTAACACCCCCCTTATATCAGATTTAATTGCTAAAGGTGATATCAGTGGCATGAAACCTATCATGGCTAAATCACGCGAACTAGGCATGCAAACCTTTGATCAAGCTTTGTTAGAGTTGTACCAGTCCGGCAAAGTTAGTTATGACGAAGCTTTAAAAAATGCAGATTCAAGAAACGAGCTCAGACTACAAATTAAACTGGCAAGTGGTGATGAACAACAAATTGGCGGCTTATCACTAAAAGAAACAGATGAAGAATCTGGTGCTATGTAGTGCACAACCTTTTATCTTTCAACTTTGAATTTTTGAAGACCCCTAAATTATGGACTTATCACCTTATTTAAATCTCCTGCTAAATAAAAATGCTGACAGCCTTTTGTTAACAGCTGATACCCCACCGTCATTACGACTGGCAGATCAAGTCAAAGTGGTTGGGAAAGCACTGGTTACCCTTGAGTTTATAAATAAGTTTATTGATGAGCTTTTTGATGAATCACAAAAACAGGCGATTAACAGTTTTAAAACAGCTTCTTCCAGCTACCAGCTAATCAATACAGACTTTACCGTCAAGGCTGAAAAGAATATTAGCGGCCTAGAAATATACATTATCTTAGATAAAAAAACCACTGAGTCACAGCACACTGATGAAGACATTGAAGTCTTAGGAGAAAAACCCGAATCAACACTTGATGTATTGCCTTATTTATTTGAGATGGTTAAGTTGGATGGTTCTGATATATTTTTAACCGTTGATTCCCCAGTTAAAATAAAAATTTCAGGTCGAGCCATCCCTATGGACAAATACTTGCTAACGCCTGAATTAACAAAGTCGGCAGCGCTCAACATTATGACGGAAGAGCAACAAGCTGAATTCCTGAAAACTAAAGATCTTGATTTTGCCATCGCCCTGCCCGATAATAGCGCACGATTTAGGGTTAATGCATTTTTTCAACGCCAATCAATAGGCTTGGTTTTTCGTCTAATT
This sequence comes from Methylomonas sp., assembly GCA_026988195.1. Taxonomy (GTDB): domain Bacteria; phylum Pseudomonadota; class Gammaproteobacteria; order Methylococcales; family Methylomonadaceae; genus QPIN01. The sequence goes on along the minus strand of JALSLS010000119.1, from coordinate 1,235 downwards.
CCATCTATTATCCCCAAACCAGAAGCCTTAGGGCTTCCAGATGTCTTACTTGAACTCATCTTAGCTAAACGTGGCTTATTATTAATGGTGGGGGGCACTGGGTCAGGTAAATCAACCTCGTTAGCCTCAATGATCAACCATCGTAATGCCAATTCAGCGGGTCATATATTAACCATTGAAGACCCCATAGAGTTTTCACACCCTAATTTAAAATCGATCGTTAATCAACGCGAAGTGGGCACTGATACTGTCTCCTATGCTCGTGCCCTAAAAGCCTGCCTGCGTGAAGCACCCGATGTTATTTTAATAGGTGAAATACGTGACAAAGAAACTATGAAAGCCGCGTTAGAACTAGCCAATACAGGGCATTTATGCATATCAACTATGCATTCTAACAATGCCAACCAAGCCATGGAAAGAATCATTAATATGTTCCCTCAAGTAGAACATAAGCAATTATTTATGGATTTGGCCACCAACATGAATGCTGTCATATCTCAGCGTTTAATCCCAACACCTGACGGCAAACGTTGCGCTGCAATTGAAGTGCTTGTCAATACCCCTCATATCTCAAACCTGATTTTAAAAGGTCAGTTAAATGAAATTAAAGAAGCCATGTCGACCAGTGGAGGCAAAGGCATGAAGGTCTTTGATGATGCCTTATTTGAGCTGTATCAAAACAAACGCATTAGCATGGAAGAAGCCCTAAGAAACGCAGATTCCCGCAATGATTTAGAAGCTAAATTTAATTTTGGTTAAACTATATAGTATCGTTACTTACTGAGTAAAAACCTAGCATTATGCATAAAAAAATATTGTTTTCAGCTTTATTAACCACTCTTGTTTTACCTTCTTTGCCTGTTCAAGCAAAAAAACTTCCTTTATCTGAAGTTCCCAAAGCGGTCATTAACAGCTTAAAAGAAAGACATCCTGATGCAAAAATTATCAAAATTGAAGAAGAGATCCATTTCGCTTTAAAACTTTATGAAGTTAAATTCAAACTTAATGGTAACAAACAGGAACTACTCTACACCCCTCAGGGCAAGTATTTTGGCTATGAAGAGGATATTGATATTTCAGAACTTCCTAAAACGGTGGTCAACACACTAAAACAATCTTTTACAAAAGTAACTATTGCAAAAGCAGAAAGAATAAAGCACCCAGATGGACGCATTGAATATGAAATTGATGTGATCGGAGATGGGGAAGAATGGGAATTTATAATCGGAGAAACA
>JALSLS010000118.1 GCA_026988195.1 Methylomonas sp. | reverse complement strand
TGATACATAACCAGTAAATCATGGCTACTCGCATACTCCATGGCTCGACGGAAAACCAATAAGCTTGATAACGGGGCTGTTGCATTACTGACGGCAATACAGCCTGATTGTTTGAGTGCAAACATTGAACTCAATTCTATTCCTGCTAATGCATGGGTTAAAGCGCCAATAGGATAGACTTGAGGATAATTAGCTTTTTCGGCTTTGTCGGCAATTAACTCGGTAACCGCTTGGGTGTCGATAACAGGGCTGGTATCGGGTGGTAAACATAAGGTGGTAACGCCTGCGCTTGCGGCTGCTTTTGTTTCACTTAAAATTGTACCTTTGTATGATTGACCTGGGTCACGAAGCCTAACGCTTAAGTCAATAAACCCGGGGCAAACAATATTATTGGTAGCATCAATGGTTAGGTCCGCAGAAAAATCAGCCATAGATTCATTAGCAGCGAGGATTTTTCCATTAGCAATATAAACATTGCCTACTTGATCTATATTATTAGCGGGGTCAATAATGTGACCATTTGCAATCAATATTTTTTTCATGCCGCCTCTCCATTATTTTGTAAAGTTATTGACATAATCGCCATACGGACTGAAATTCCATTGCTGACTTGTTGAAGAATAACGGATTGAGGGCCATCAGCGATACTTGACTCTATTTCTACACCTCGGTTAATAGGGCCGGGGTGCATAACAATAGCATTCGGTTTGGCTAGTTTTAGTCGTTCTTCAGTGAGGCCGAAGCATTTAAAGTATTCTCTTTCACTGGGCAGTAATGCCGAAGTCATGCGTTCTTTTTGTAATCGTAGCATGATGATGACATCAACATCTTTAAGCCCTTTTTCAATTGAGTTATATGCAGTTACCCCCATGCTTTCAACCTGAGAAGGAAGCAGTGTTTTGGGGGCAATAACTCTGACTTCCTGGGTGCCTAAGGTATTAAGAGCCTGTATTTGTGAACGAGCAACCCTAGAATGTAAAATGTCCCCAATAATGGCAACTTTTAATTGGTCGAAGCTGTGTTTATGTTGACGAATGGTAAACATATCCAGCATGGCTTGTGTGGGGTGGGCATGTTGCCCATCGCCTGCATTAATAACACTAATATGAGCTGCGGTATTTTGTGCAATAAAATGACCCGCACCACTTATAGCATGTCTAACGACAAACATATCAACATGCATGGCCTCTAAATTATGAATGGTATCGAGTAGGCTTTCCCCTTTTGAGGTGGCTGATGTAGCAATATTCATACTTAATGAATCTGCTGATAAGCGGGTTGCTGCCAGTTCAAAAGTGGTACGTGTACGAGTGCTGTTTTCAAAAAATAGATTAACGATGGTTTTCCCTCTCAATAGAGGCACTTTTTTAACCTGCTGTTTTGAAAGCTCAGAAAATGACTCGGCAGTATCAAGTATTTCCGTCAGTATTTCCTTGCTAAGGCCTTCAATGGTGAGAAAATGCTTAAGTTTCCCCTCTGTATTGAGTTGCAGGTTTGTCATGGTTATGCTGCCGTTTTTTCAGTCGAAAAAGATTGAGTATGGATTGTTAGAGGTGATGGTCCAGTTAGCTTTATTCTTTGTCCTGCCGGAAGCTTAATAGAACAGCCTACACAGTCTGGTTGGATAGGGATCTGGCGGCCATCTCGTTCAATAAGTACCCCTAGAATAACTTTATTGGGGCGACCGTAATCAAAAATTTCATTTAAAGCTGCTCGAACTGTTCTTCCCGTATAAAACACATCATCAATAAGAATAATATCTCGCCCTTCCATCTGAGCTGGAAGTTGGTTAGGTTTTACCTGTGGATGGCTGCTCATTTGTGAGAAGTCATCACGATAAAAAGAAATATCCATTAAGGCAAGAGGATCTTTAATATTTAAACGTTGGTGTAATTGCTCTGCTATCCAAACACCACCACTATGAATACCTATCATCAATGGGTTGTTTAGTTTTCTCTCAAGAATGAGTTTTTTAAGCTCTATTTCTAGGGTAGTGAGTAGAGAGGATATTTCTAGATTGTTGTTAGTCATGGGTTTTTAAATTTAACCAGCTTTGTAGAATAAGTTGGGCTGCGAGTTGGTCTTGAACATCCCAGAGCTTGGTGGCACTTACGTTAAGGTCATCAAAAAGCATTTGTTTTGCTTCAAAAGTTGAGAAGGCTTCGTCAATTTTGTAGACAGGAATATTATAACGCCCTTCTAATTGCCGACAGAATTTAAACATTCTAGGGGTTACTATATTATCAGAGCCGTCAGCTTGCTTAGAAATACCAACAACCAGTCCAGCAGGGTTCCAGTCTTTTATAAGTTGAGAAATAATTTCCCAGTTTGGCTGTTGATTAATAGATCGAATGGTTTTTAAGGGACTGGCGATGGCTGTTGTCGTTTGGCCAATGGCGGTACCAATTTTTTTATTACCAAAATCAAAACCAAGATAGGTATCTGGATTTATTTTTGTTGCAAGTGGGTCTTTGTTGAGCATTTAGCCATGTCCTGCAGCAGCTGTTAATTTGTTAATATCAATCCCTAGTTGATTTGCAGCAGCTGCCCAACGTTGTTTTATAGGGGTGTTGTATAAAATATCATGTTGAAAAGGGGTGCTTAACCATGCATTACTAAGAATTTCTTTTTCTAATTGTCCTGCTCCCCAGCCAGCGTAACCTAAAGCCACTAAATAGTGTTCAGGCCCTTCGTTTTTGGCAATAGCTTCTAAAATGTCACGAGAGCTAGTTAAATCAATGCTGTCTGAGACAGGAATAGATGATTCCCATTTTGCATCCATTTTAGAATGAATAATAAAACCTCGTTCTTGTTGAACTGGGCCTCCCATGAAAACAGGTGTTTGTTGTATTTCCTTGGAACAGGTTTCAATATCCATTTGTTCAAAAATATTACCTAAATTCATGCCTGTAGGACGGTTAATAACAATCGCTAAGGCGCCATCTTTATTATGTTGACATAGGTGGCTAACCGTATGGGAAAAGTTTGAATCGGCCAATGCTGGCATGGCAATTAAAAGTTGGTTTTCTAAGTAGTGAGAGCTTGTCATAAGTATTGTTATCGGGTGGTTACGCCTGTTTCATCAGAAAATCTCCATACTCTAGTGATTACTAGCACATCAAGTTCTTGAAGTATTTGTTGGGGTAAGGTGGCAAAGGGCGCGCTAAGCCGAATAATGCGTATAGCTGCATCATCAAGTGCTTTGATTCCGGATGAGCGTGTGATGCGAATGCTATAAATAGAACCATTGGGGTAAATGCCTACATCTGTGGTTAATGTACCGGAAAACCCTTTTTTTCTAGCGACCTCTGGGTAATTAAGATTGCCGACCCTTTCTATTTTTTGTTCCCAGTCAGATACGTATTGAGCGGCAATATATTTATGAGTGCTGACGGAGTTAACAAACTTGATTTTTGTAAGTTCAGAAGACTGTTGGCTGTGTCTAATTTTTGCACCTAGCTGGGCAATCTGATTTTGTAATGCTTCAGCAGATAATCTTGGACGCGGGGTGACAGCTATTGTTGACTGTTTCTTTGTCGTTACAATATGCTGCTTTGCATGTTTTTGAGTAATAAGCTTTTTTTTAGTTTTTTGCCTGCTAGTTACCTGGCGTTTATATTGGCTAGGAGGTTTTTTATGGCTGGCGCCCTGGCTAGGTAATTTTTGTTTGGGAGGTGCCGGCTTGTAAGTATCGTTTCCAGCCCCTATTTGGTGGTCTTGGGCTAAATAATTAGCT
>JALSLS010000117.1 GCA_026988195.1 Methylomonas sp. | reverse complement strand
GTAGCACTTTTTCTAATGATTCAGCAGCCAGCTCACTATTTTTAGTTTGCATTTGTGCCACAGCTGAAATCATCAATGCCTTTTCAGATTCTGGACTATCTCTTAGTACAACCCGAGCATCAGCTAGTGCAGAATCAAACTCTTTATCTTTGATAGAATAAGCGGCTCTAAGTAATAGAGCCTTAGAATTTCTAGCGTCTAATTCTAAAACATCCGCCACTAATTTTCTGGCTTGATCATGCTTACCTTTTAAATTAAAGTAGCCCGCCAACCTATTTCGTGCATCTATACCTGAAGCACCAAATTTATCATCTTCAACAATCGCCTCAAGAATTTGTTGAGCCTTCTCGGGTTGGTCTTTATATAAAGCTAACTTTGCAAATCTAAAGCCAAAATTCTCTGGGTTTTCAGCAATTAAAACATCTAATTGTTTTTCTGCCTGCTCAAAACCTCGGTGCTTACTTAAAAAATCAATTAAAACAAATTTAGGCTGATCACTCTCTGGCAGCTGAGCAACCAAATCCTTTAAAACTTTTTCGGCTTGATCAATTTTTTTACTCGTCACATACAATCTTACTAGGCCATAGTACAACTTTTCATTTTCAGGAAACTTTTTTAACAAAGCCTGGTACTCAGTTTCAGCCTCATCTTGTTTTTTATCAAATAATAAAAAATTAATTTTAACCAGAGCTAATTTTAAATTATCAGGGTTAGCTTGTATTGAAGCCTCTAGTATTTTCTTTGCTTCTGCAATATTTTTCTCATCACCCAACAATTTTATCATCAATAATGATGCATCAAAATGGCCAGGTTCTGCCTCAAGAGCCTTATTCAACATAAGCTTGGCTTCATTGGTTTCTTTATCAGCCAAGTGAATAATTGCTTTTAATACCAAAGCATCTGCGTTGTTAGGCTGAGCAGCTAAAACCAAATCAACTTTTTCTGTTGCCTTCTGTTTATCTTTACTAAACAGCATGAGCTTACCCATTTTTATTTGAGCAGCATAATGCTTAGGGTCTGCCTCAATCACAGCTGCTAGGTTTGCATACATTTTCCGCCAATCCTGCTGCTTCTCGGCTGCCTCTGCCATTAAATATCGGGCTTTTATATTTTTGGGGTTTATTTGCAATACATTCTTTAGCTCAACCTGCATTTTTTCATCATTACCCTCATCAAAATAGGCTTGAGCTTTATTAAGGTATTTTTCTTCACGCTCTTTAGCGCCATCACACCCCAGCAAAAATGCAAAACTTATCCCTAAAAATAACACCAACACATTTCTTTTAAACATACTTCCCTCATTCATATTTTTAACAAACCTACAAAAATTTTATTTATCTAAGCCCCTTCCCACAGTACCCGTCACTGCCACAGTAGGATGGGAAAAGCGATAGCGTGCCCATCAATTCAGCTTGATACCATATTGATGGGCACGTCGTACTTCCTTTGCCCATCCTACTTTAGTGACGCAGAGCGTAGGAACTATTTTGGTGGTTTATTTCCAACTCCCTTCTCTAAAGAGTCGACAAAATAATAGCCCCAAGTATCAAACCTGATAAAGCAGAAAAATATCGAGACAACCTAAATTTGTAGATCTCTCGGTGTAATAAATACTCTAATGCGTAAACTAAACAAAACAATCTAAAGGCCACCGTTTCAATCCATTGTAAATCAATCAGAAAAATACAAGCAATAATAAATAAAACCACCAAAACATCTTGCGTGGTTACTCTAAACTTTTCTTTCCGAGTAATTCGAATGGCCAATGAAACAACCACAATCAATAATAACAGATAGATATCCATGAACCACTGGGTGTGTGTCGCTAATTCTGGAATCTCATCTTTCATCACGCTGGCAATAATTGCAGCGGTATAAATACTAAATCTAACCCATATATCCTGGACATATTTGGGTAAAGTAGTATATAACAGCATCCCTGCGAATATGGCCAAATAAGCTTCTGTTGGCAAGTTTATAATTCGATCTGATATACACAATAATTGACTGACTACAAAAATTGCTAAGGCATAATTAATATAGTGACGACAAAACTGAAACAAATGATCATTTCGGAATAACCAGCTATGCCCTCTTCGGTCACCACCCTCAACATGCTTTCTATGTAACATCCATTTTTTTTCAGCTGCCCAATAAAAAAACAATAAAATAGTTGCTGAAATAACAGCATAAACCCCAACAACTACAATATCTGAAGCGTAACGAAAAAACATAGCAGCGGCTAAAAAAACACCCTGTAAGATGTAAATAGATCCAACGGCTTCTGCATGAGAAAAGCCATATTCCATCATTCTATGGTGAATATGACTTTTATCGGGAGAAAAAGGTGACCTTCCAGCTCGAATTCTACGCACCATCACCGTTAAGGTATCTAAAATAGGTAACCCTAACAGCAGTAACGGGAGTGCTGGATTGAGTGCGGGGTTTACTTCTTGTGTTAAATATATAGTCAAAAACACAGCCATAAAACCAAGAAACTGGCTTCCGGTATCTCCCATAAAAACAACCGCTGGGTGCGTGTTAAACCATAAGAAACCTACGATTCCCCCCGTAATAGCTAAAGCGATAATGCCTGCATCAACACCCTTTACATCCATTGCCAAAAAAGCAATGGATGCAAAGGTCATTAGCATTATTCCTGCTGCCAACCCATCAAGCCCGTCTGATAGGTTAACCGCATTTGTCACACCAATCACAAAAACTAGGGTTAGTGGAAGCGTCACTAATAACGACCCTGGTTGCAAACCTAAAAAGGGGACAACCGATATATAAAGTCCACCCGACATGGCAGCAAAAACAGCTAAAAACTGACCAAAAAATTTCCACTTATAACTTAACTCAAACCGATCATCTAACAAACCAAAGATAATAATAACTAAGCTACCCACAACAAGGCTTGCTAGTTGAGTGTTAAAAGATATAAAAAGTAAAATAGCGCTAATAGCCCCAACCGATAATCCTATGCCACCACACCTAGGAACTGCAACTTGATGAACCTTACGTTCATCAGGTTCATCAAGCATATTAAGGGTACCTGCATAACGCATTAATATTGGTATTAGTACTAAACTGATGACAATAGACGTAACAAATGAAAAGAATAAAGCCATTATTATTATCGTTATTTGGTTTATGAATAATCACATTTAAAGACTTTAAAAAGACTTTAAAAAATATTTTAGTTAAATATATCTGAAGCAATGTAATCGATTCATAAAACCAACAGCTCCAATTGATACATCCTAACACCTTAGTGAGGTTGATTAAGAAAAACCTCCCTTTCTTTACCCTAAAGAATAGCGATGAACTAAAAAAAAACTGTGAGTAATCTCTAATAGTTAAGATTTCTCACGCTAATCGCAAAGACAGCCTAGCTTTAGGCAAACAGCAACAAAAAACCTGCGAAATCTAGGTAGGTTATTTATTGCCAGTTACCTTAGGCAACCAGCAACAAATAACCCACCCACCTTACTGGCTTTTTTATCTCTGCTCAAGCCATCTCAATCGTTACGTAGCTGGCTATGCGCCTCTTGAGATAGTTTGATCAGAAACAAAAAATCTGCGCAATCTGGGTGGGTTATTTATTGCCAGTTGCCTTATCAGTTTATATTTAACCTTATGTAAGAATTATTGATTAACTAGGAACATATTTTTCCAATTCAGGAAACACAATATTCAAGAAATCAGCCATTTTTTTATCCGCTTCAAGTTCATCACTTCC
>JALSLS010000116.1 GCA_026988195.1 Methylomonas sp. | reverse complement strand
ACTTTGTTATTCACACCATCAAGTTTAAAGATGATGCGTCTGCCATCACTCTGGGTAATCTCAATCGTATTACGCGCAATATTCTCTAATAAACGCACCTCAAACGAATGACGCCAACCTAGCCCCAAGCCTGTATCAAGCCCAGTGTTTAAAGAATTGTAATGTCGGTTAAACAATAAAGATGCAACGCCACCCGAACCTTCATAGTCAACTTCGCGCTGGTATTTATTCCCTGTGATGATGCTGATGGGGTTGCCAGCTGAGGCGCTAGCTTTAGCACTTTGTGAAGCGCTGGCAGGGGTTGTGGCTGAACAGTCACCATCTCCATCTGGGCCTTGGGGGCAAGCGTAGCTTGTTGATGAAAACACACACAAAAACAAGCCAAAAGCCAAGGCAGATAATTGTTTAAAGCGTGAAAGAAAAGAGAACGTCATCAACAAACAGTATAAAGGATTGTAATCAGGGTGTTAAATAATGTTGTGGGTATTTATTGTGCATTAATTCATTAAAACACGGCCAAATAACGATAAAGCCCTATCTTTTAAAGCACACCCCCCCTGTTTTTTCCTGTTTTGTACGTTCTACAGCCATTAAAACGCATACAAAATGGCATAAAACAGGGGGGGTGTGCTTTTATTTGTCTCTTTTTAGCTAAAAAAACAGAAGAAGTGAATGATAATGATCGTAACAATGCTCCTGTACATCCTAAACAAGATAAAAATCTTGTTAACTCATGAAGAAAATACCCAACAGTATTATAAAACCAGTCAGAACAATGTTTCCCTCGATAAAACCATTATCCGAAGCCGAAAAAACCCCCAATGGGTGGTCGATGAAGTCATTAAAATAAAAGCACTAATGCCAACAGCAAGTTGCAGAACCATCGCGATAATTTTTAATCAACGCTATGCCAATCATTACCCCAAACAAGAAACTATCGGCAAAACCTTTGTTGACTACACAATACGCAAGCACCTTTATGAGATTCAAATCCAAAGAAAGAAAATCAAAAGCCGACCTGCCTATCAAATTCCGTTTAACAAAGTCTGGGGCATGGATATAACCTTTGTACAACAACAACCGATACTCGGCATCATTGAACACCACAGCCGAAAAGCCAGCCTAATCCCCATCAAACAGAAAACCAGTATTACTATTTTAAGAACGCTATTGGATATTTTAGAAACCACACCAAAACCACAGTACATCCGAACGGATAATGAAATTTGTTTTAACTCAAAGCTGATTAAGTTGGGTTTATGGATTCTTGGCATCAAAAAGCAAACGACTCAAAAACACTGCCCTTGGCAAAATGGCAGGGTGGAGAGATTATTTGGAACGCTCAAAGCCACGATCAAACATCTGCCAAAACAGAATGATTCTGACTTACTTTATCTTATTCATAGCTTTGAGTTTTGGTATAACCAGATAAAACCCCATCAAAACTTGGATAACCAAACGCCTGAATCGGTTTATCAAAAGAAGATCAAACAATGGCAAAAGGAGAACCCACCTGATGGTTGAAATTGAGCCTCACTTTTTTCTAACTGTCCGCAAGTTCGGAGGCTTGGTTGTGGATGTTGTAGATGGAATTTATGTTTTAATGCAGAAACAGCAGGGAAAGTTGAAATATCTTTACGGTGACTTGAGAAAGTCATTACTTTTCTGCTTGGATCAGTGATGAAAAGGCAGAATTTTCAAAAAAATGGCTGAAAAGTTGGTGGGGAAATAGGCGGACAGTTCGGACAGGACACCCCTTTGATTCGGACACCAATAGGCGCATTATTTTGGTAATAATCTATCAGGTTTTGTTCTTTTTAAATAAATTTTTAATTCAGGTATGTGTGGGTAGTTTGGAGCTATAAAAAGAATATCTCCATATTTAATGGTTGTTGGGATATTTGCATAATTAGGTGTACTAGTAAGAAGTAAAAACTCTTCTTCATTTTCTGTAATGATAGTTATTTTTATTGGAAGTGCCGAAGGGTAAGAGGCAAAGTTATTATTTAATAATTTTGCCTCTTTAAACATATTAGCAAGTGAGGTAATTGAACTTTTATTCGTGATGAGAATTGCTTTTTCATTTTCCTCTACTTTTATAAAAGCAATATTATCAGGGACATCCAAAAAACTCTCTTCTTGGGAGTTTGTGCAACTAAGCAACAATAACAATATCCCAGCGAGTATAGTGAATTTTTTTAACATAATTATTTTGGAGTCAAGTATGTACTGTCAAGAGGGATAGGTTTATCTATTCCTGGATTATAATATGGAGATGGGTCAGGAAGGCCTGTTATTCCCGCAGCCTTTAATAACCCAGCTACAAAAGAGTTACTGTTGTAGTATTCTTTTCCAGTCTCAACGATACCTTCATCATCTGTAAAAGGTATATCAAGTTGAGCTGCTGTACCGTGGTAGTTTAATGAGTCATCATATGAGTTATATGCAGCAAGAAGATCAATGATAAATTGGGTGTCGTTTGACCTTCCGTCTATAAAGCATATGCCATAGCTTGGTGCTGATATTTTGTTGATTGATCTATATGATGTTGTTGAGTCTCCCGAGTCACTACCACCTCCAAAGCTTTTAACTAGTTTTCCTTTATGTAAAGAATCAAAGTTAGCATCTGGGCCTGCTCTTAGTGCAATCCTATTGTGAGAATCAACAGGAAGTGAATAACCTAACTTTTTCAATTGCTCTATATTGTCAGGCTCAATTATTAGATAATAGTGACCAGAAAGGGTGCTTATTCCACTATTACCGATTTGTTTCTCTGCAATATATACTTTCAGCCCAAGGGGATCAATGTTTGATATAGGGTTTCCTTCCACATAAGCATAAGTATTAATTCCGCCCCTTAGGCCAATAGGGTCACTGGTAAAGTATCGCCCAGTATTAGGGTTATAGTCTCTTAAATAATTATAATAAATACCCGTTTCAGTATCTTCATATTGACCAGAAAACCTAAGATTAAGTGTGATTTTTTTTGTTTCTACAGTCGCTTTACCAAACGGTGAATATTTAGCTTTCCATGTTATTTGTTTTTTATTATTTGTTGCTAATCGAGGCGTACCAAGGTGGTCACTATGAATAGCATAAATCGTTTTCTTTTCCAGTTTAACAACGGGCTTATAATTAATATAAATATATTGGTTGGTGATTTCACCTTGTTCATCGGCTTCTGCTGTTAAGGTATGGCTATCGTAAAAATAGTAGATGACAGCAGACTTTTTGCCTTGAGAGTAAGTAACTTTTTTTACTCTCTCCCCAAAGGTATTGTATCTATATTTGGCTAATAATTGTTTTTTGCCTTTGGTATCTTTAAAAACTTTAATGGGTCTTTGGTCAGCATTGTATTCGTAGATAAAGCTGTCATTTATGCTGGGGCTTCCAGCTTTGTTGTACGAATAAGGCTTATAAGTAGGTTCTTTCTTATTTGATAGTTCAGATTTGTTTTTTACTTTTGTGCTTGCTACATTTAGCAGTCTATTACCTTTTCCTCTTTTAGAGTAGGCATAGCTACTTGCATTGATCTCTCCCGTTTTTTGAGTATGAATTTTAGCGGTGCGATTACCCACCTTGTCATAGTCATACTGATACGTCCCAGTAACCGTATCGGCAAAGGTCAGTCGCCCTTGGTCATACAAGTAGTTTTGCAGTGTGCCATTTTCATCAATGCCCGTAATATTGCCATTTTGGTCATAGCTGTATTTTAGTTTTAGGGTATCGGCTATCTGTATGTTCTTTAGCTGTCCATCTTCTCTAAATTCATATT
>JALSLS010000115.1 GCA_026988195.1 Methylomonas sp. | reverse complement strand
CTGCTTGTATTGAGTCGTCAAACTTTTTTCACGCTTTAAAAAATCACTAATCAAGTTTAAGAAGTGAGTATTTAAAATCCAATGGGCTGAATAAGTGGTAACAGGTTCAAACCCTCTTGATATTTTATGCTCACCTTGTGCACCAGAATCAAATCGCTTGAATTGCCGTTCAAGACAATAATCCAAACCTTGGTAATAACAGGCTTCAAAGTGCAAATGCTTAAATTCTTGGTAACAGCCCCAGTAGCGTCCATACAAAGTTTCATCCCCAACAAAGCTTAAAGCGACCCCTATATATGCCTGATCTTTTATAGCCAAGACTAACATTATTTGCTCAGGCATGGTTTGTGCCAGCCGTTTAAAAAAATCAACATTCAAATAAGCTGATTGCCCCCGCTTTAAATAGGTCATTTCATAAAACATAAAAAAAACCTGCCATTGTTGTTCAGAAACCTGCTTTCCTCCAAGCCTTAATAATTCAATTCCTTGCTCATTAATGCTTTTACGCTCCTTATTAATTTTCTTGCGTTGTCTAGAAGTAAAGGTTTGTAAATAATCATTAAAATCCAGATAATTGTTATTAAACCAGTGGAACTGCACCCCGTCTCTAATTAATAATTCCTGTTGAAACAAGCTTGCTTGTGATGGCGTCGGGAATAATATATGCAGGCTGGAAATGTTATTTTGTTCCGCTATTTGGGTTATAAAATCGAGAAACGATTTAATAATGAGCTGTTGATCAAGCCCAGGCTTAATTAAAATCCTTTGGCCTTGGCAAGGGGTAAAAGGGATAGAATTAACAAATTTGGGATAGTAATCCATCCCTGATTGAGCATAGGCATCAGCCCACTGTTGGTCAAAAACATACTCCCCCCTTGAGTGAGTTTTTAAATAAAGCGGCATAGCAGCCATTAATTCATGTTGGTCAAACATCAGTATATGATACGGATTCCACCCCGTATCAGCACTCACACTGCCACTTTGCTCCAGAGCTAATAAAAACTCATGCCGTATAAAAGGGTCTTTGTGTTGAACTAGTGCATTCCAGCCGTTAGCATTAACCTCTGACATACTCTTAATATACTTAATTACCATGCAAAAAGCCTTTTCACAATCTTGCGAGAACAATAAAAAAGCTATTTTACAATGAATTATACCTATTTTTCAGCATTCAAAGTTGATATGAGATTATATGGTAAGACAAAAAACTAGCGAGTTGCTCAAGTAATTCGTACCTATTCCTTAGGAACCTGTATGGAATAACTTCCCGAAATTATAACGTAGGATTTTTGTTTCAGGTGGAATAAGATCATTCCAACTGGAGCAAAAAGACAAGTTAGAAACCGGGAAGTTGTTTCATGCTCGTTCCTTAGTTAGAAACGTAACCGTTCACCTCCCCCTTTGAAAAAGGGGGATTGAGGGGGATTTATCTAATAAAATCTCCTCTAACTTCTCTTTTCCAAAGAGGGGGACTGAACGGCTACTTAGAAACTGTTAAACTATAGCCTTAATACTGTTTATTCTCTAAGTTTCTGCTGTATATATGCAAAAATCTGATTTAAAAATACTACTCATCACCCCCCCGATGACCCAGTTAAATACTCCCTACCCTGCTACGGCTTATTTAACTGGTTTTTTAAAGCAACAGCAATATACTGTTAGTCAACGCGACCTAGCTATAGAGCTCTTCCTTACTTTGTTGACTAAACAAGGGTTGGAGACTATTTATCAAACAGTAGAAGATAATTTTTCTGATTTTGAAGATGATGAATTACCCGATGCAATTTATCATTTCTTAGCCCACTTCCCTTCTTATATAACGTGTATAGAACCCACTGTTAAATTTCTACAGGGAAAAAATTCATCTTTAGCATTACGCATTGCTTCTCGCTCGTTTCTGCCAGAAGGCCCACAATTTGAAAGTTTATATCAAATGGAACAAATGTCTGGCGATGTACTAGATGCTGCTTTTGGCGATTTAGGTGTTCAAGATAAAGCTAAATACCTAGCGACTTTATTTATTGATGATCTATCGGCTGTTATTAAACAAGGGGTAGACCCCCATTTTGAAGTCTCTAG
>JALSLS010000114.1 GCA_026988195.1 Methylomonas sp. | reverse complement strand
TTGGCAACACGATCTGTTTGATATGTTAGAGCAAGAAACACCCAATTTAAAGGTGAAACTACAAAGCCAAAAATTAAACCAAGTTCAATGGGTAAATACGGGGGGCTCAGAAAGTGATACCCCTTCTTCAAAAAAATGACCTAAGCACAGTAAAAAAAAGGGGGGGGGAATGGCTATTACACGCACATTGGCAATGATTTTTTGCCTAGTTTAGCAGTACAGATACTCTGCTTGTATTTTCAAACACTTAACCATAAAAATATTGTTGCTGCTTCCAAAATATTTAAAGGTTGATTTCTAACATCCCCTTTTCAACTATAAAATCTTCTATACTAGAAAGCCCTTCACCTGTTTTTAAATTACTAAAAACAAATGGCCCGTCCTTTCTCATTTTTTTGGCATCACGTTCCATCACGTCTAAAGAGGCACCAACATAAGGTGCTAAATCTATTTTGTTAATCACTAACAGATCAGATCGTGTAATCCCAGGGCCGCCTTTACGAGGAATTTTATCGCCCGCTGACACATCAATAACATAAATAGTTAAATCTGCCAATTCAGGACTAAAGGTTGCGCTTAAATTATCACCACCACTTTCCACCAACACAAAATCCAAATCGGAAAACCTTTCACATAAATCATCAATTGCTGCAAGGTTCATAGAGGCATCTTCTCTAATGGCAGTATGAGGGCACCCCCCTGTTTCCACACCCATAATTCGCTCTGCGGGTAAAGCCTGGCTGCGAATGAGAAACTCTTGATCTTCTCGCGTATAAATATCGTTTGTAACCACCGCCATCTGAAATTTCTCTCGCATGCGTTTACAAAGTGCATCCACTAAAGCTGTTTTACCAGACCCAACAGGGCCACCAATTCCTATTCTTAATACGTGTTTTTTAGACATTATTTTTCTCTATGAACGAAATAATCTTGAATACTGCATTTCATGACGACTGCTAGCCAATGCTAGACCAAACACACTGCCACCAATATCATGATCTTTTAACTGTAAGCCCTGAGATAATAAATCAGGAATTTTTTTCGACAACTCATACATTAACTTCTGACCCGCCACCTGCCCTAAAGGGACTAATTTAACAGCACAAAGTATTTGATTTTCCAACCAACCCCATAAAAAACCTGCTATCGCTTCATTTTTAGGGATTTCCCACTTAACGGCGGCAAAAGCAAACAAGGTCGCTTGGCTGGTATTATTCTTACGTTGCCAGATAACGGCTTCATCTAACTCCATAGCCACTAATAATCGAGCCAATGCTTGCCCTGTCTGCCTATCTTGGGCTCTAAGTTCTGATGTTTCACGATAAGCAAGTAAGGTAGCACTCCACTTTTCAACCGCCTCAATATCTTGTTGCTCCCAAGCATCATATAAACGCGAAATAATCGGCAAGTCCACATTTAACAGACAATTTTCAAGTACCCCCGCGATCCATTCATTTGCTTCATCAGAGTTAGTCACCCAGCCGTCTTCAACAGCACGCTCAAACCCTTGTGAATAACAATACATACCAATGGGTAAACTTGGACTGACTAACTGCAGCAAGCGCATTAATGCAAGATTAGTGATCATGGGTGTGGTACGCGCCAGCTTCAGGCTCAAAGGGTAAGTTCTCATGCTCAACAAGCAACCCTAAACCTTCCAACATATGATCTAACACATGATCTCTAAGATACCGTAGCTCAGCGTTTAAAATCTGTAGCGATATATGACGATTCCCTAGATGGTAGCAAGCCTTGGAAAATTTTAGTGCATCACTATTACGCATAACAGAAACCGGCTCATCTGCTGCTTTAATTAATACCTTGTAATCATCAGTGCCCGTTAAGATAATGCCCGAACGAAATATTTGTCCTCGCGGATAGAATAAACCCACTTCTTTGCCTTTATCTGTCGTTGCCGAAAAACGGCTTTTCTGACGCACATCAAAGGGTATCGTTAAGACATCATCAAACAATGAATCTGATGTCGCTATTTCTGTTAATTTGAGCATACTTAAAATAAAAAATATCGTTGTGCAAAAGGTAAAATCTCTGCGGGTTCACAGGTCAGCAAAACGCCATCCGCTCGAACTGTATATAATTGTGGATCAACTTCAATATTCGGTTGATAAAAGTTATGTACCATATCTTTTTTACCAATAGTTCGTGTATTAAAGACACGGCCTATTTTTGAGTTAAGTTTTATCTTAGATGGTAAATCATCTTCAATAGCCACTTCAGGTAAAAACAACATTGAAGTTGCATGACAGGCGCCTCCAAAAGTACCAAACATATTGCGATAATGCACTGGCTGTGGAGTAGGGATTGAAGCATTAGGGTCACCCATGGGTGCCGCTGCAATCATTCCGCCTTTCAATATGAGACTGGGTTTTACCCCAAAAAAGGCAGGATCCCACAACACTAAATCAGCTAATTTCCCTTTCTCAATTGAACCCACTTCATGTGAAATACCATGACTGATTGCTGGGTTTATAGTGTATTTAGCAATATAGCGTTTAATTCGAAAGTTATCATTCTGACTATTATCTTCAGGCAAAGGGCCTCTTTGCACTTTCATTTTATGAGCCGTTTGCCAGGTACGAATAATAACTTCACCTACTCGACCCATCGCTTGAGAATCAGAAGAAATCATTGAGAAAGCACCTAAATCATGCAAAATATCTTCTGCAGCAATGGTTTCTCTGCGAATTCGTGACTCAGCAAATGCGACATCCTCTGCAATATTAGGATCAAGATGGTGACACACCATCAGCATATCCAAATGCTCATCAACCGTGTTAACGGTGTAAGGTCTGGTTGGGTTGGTTGAAGATGGCAGTACATTAGCAAAGCCACAAGCTTTAATAATATCGGGCGCATGCCCTCCACCAGCTCCTTCCGTATGGTAGGTATGTATGGTGCGACCTTTAAAGGCCGCCAAGGTATCTTCGACAAAACCCGACTCATTTAAGGTATCCGTATGAATCGCAACTTGTACATCAAACCGTTCAGCTACCGACAAACAACAATCAATAGAGGCCGGTGTAGTACCCCAGTCTTCATGTAATTTTAAGCCCATGGCTCCTGCAATGACTTGCTCTTCCAAAGCCCCCGGCAAACTGCCATTACCTTTACCCATCAAGCCAAAATTCATTGGAAAAGTATCCAGAGATTGCAACATACGATGTAAATTCCAAGGCCCCGGTGTACAGGTTGTTGCATTAGTCCCAGTTGCCGGCCCTGTCCCACCTCCTAACATGGTGGTTACACCCGACATTAACGCTTCTTCAATTTGCTGAGGACAAATAAAATGAATATGTGCATCAATACCGCCTGCCGTTAGAATCTTTCCTTCTCCTGCAATAATTTCGGTACCAGGGCCAATAATAATATCGACACTTTGCTGGGTATCTGGGTTACCCGCTTTACCAATGGCGGCAATGCGTCCGTCTTTAATACCTACATCCGCTTTAATAATGCCCCAGTGATCAACAATTAATGCATTAGTGATCACCAAATCCATTGAAACACTAGAGTCACATTGACTTTGACCCATGCCATCACGAATGACTTTGCCACCCCCAAATTTAACTTCATCTCCATAAACCGTGCGGTCTTCTTCTACTTCAAGAAATAATTCACTGTCTGCTAACCGTACACGGTCACCCACGGTTGGGCCAAACATCTCACTATAAGCTTGACGACTAATTTTACTCATTTTTAATCCCCTAACTCTACATTCAAACTACCCATAATATCTTGCCGAAAACCATAGATATTCCGCAGCCCCGTGTA
>JALSLS010000113.1 GCA_026988195.1 Methylomonas sp. | reverse complement strand
AAAATAAATATTTATTAAGTCATATTAAGGTTGTTGCTTTTTATGATCGAAATAGTGCTAATGAAAGTATTGCTATTCGTAAAGATAAGCCTGTGTTGGCTGGAGTCTTTCAAAAAGCGTTAGAATCAATTTCAGAGTCGGAAATACAGACTATTAATAGTAAATGGTACCCTCCTATTAAGAAACCTATTGATTACGAAACTATTCGTGACATTGTTAGTGTTTTTGTTGTTATTTTAATCATTTTGGTTATATGGATTGGTCAAATTAAGTACCAAAGTAGAAAGCTTAAAATAACTAAAAATGAATTATTGCTAAGCAATCAGGAGCTTAATACTTTAAAAGACAACCTTGAAGTAAAGGTTGATCAGCGTACCGAGCAGTTAAAGCAGAGTGAACAAAAATATCGTAGTTTAGTTGAGAATTTAAGAGATGAATACTTTTTTTATAAGCATGATTTAGAAGGGGTATTTACCTATTTAAGTCCATCTTTTTCAAGCGTTTTTGGCTACGATGTAGAATATGGGATGAAAAATTTCAGTAGTTTCCTTTCTGATCATAAGGATAATAAAAGGGTGAGTGAGTATACTAATTTAGCAAAAAAAGGGGAAACCCCACCTGCTTATGAAATAGAAGTTATTGATCAAAATGGAGAAAAGCATCGTTTAGAGATATTTGAGACACCTCTCTATGATGAGCAGAGGAATTGTATTGGAGTAGAGGGGTTAGCTCACGATATAACAGAGTTAAAGAAAATTCAGGATCGTTTGAACTGGTTATCCTATTATGATGATTTAACAGGGTTAGCTAACAGACGTTTATTTAAAGAAAGGTTGGAACAATTAATAACGCTCTCACACAGAAATAAGCAATCCATGGCTTTGTTATTTTTAGACCTAGATCGGTTTAAAATGATTAATGATAATTTAGGGCATGCTGTTGGTGATGATGCGCTTAAGGAAACGGCAAACAGACTAAGGGGTCAGTTACGTGATTCAGATGTATCAGCAAGGATGGGAGGTGATGAGTTTACCTTGATATTACCGGATACAGATGCTAAAGCAGCAGAAAATGTAGTTCATAAAGTGATAGATAGTTTATCAGCTCCTTATGCCTTGGGCGGGGGGGAGTTAATATTAGGGGCAAGTGTTGGAATTGCAATATACCCCCAAAACAGTACGAATGCTGATGAATTATTGCAATTAGCAGATATTGCAATGTACCATGCTAAGGAAACTAAAAGTGGCTACGCATTTTATACGCCAGATATAGAAGTTCAGAAAGTGCAAGGAGTAACTTGAGCTCTTGGCTCCTTCTCCTAAGTGAGAAGAAGATTGGGATGAGAGGGGGAGGGCTTAAGGGCATAAGCTATGGGTGAAAAGTTACCCCGAAACTGGGTTTATAAGATGTGCTTCGTACCTCAGCAGACCCTATAATACTTGGGTTTAATTTAATTCTCCCTCTTAACCCGAGCTTATCTATAAAGAGTGGACACAGGTCATTATTGAGTGAATCTTTAGTGTTCGCTACCAATATGCTGTAAAATTAACCGGATACAGCTTGTAACAAAGCATGCAAGCTGGTTCCCACTTTAAAACCTGCCTTTTGAAAGTTTAAATTATTATGATTGATCTTATGGCTCAACTCCAAAAAAGTATTTTTATATTACTTTTTTTGTTTACTAATGGTTGTAGCTATTTAATGACCTCTGCAACAGAAGGTTTTTCTGATAATTTAAAGTATGCCATCTTAAATCAAAATGACCCTCAATTTGTAGCTGAAGCACTTCCAGCCTATTTATTATTGCAAGAATCATTGTTAGTAAAAGATCCTGATAATGAAGCTTTGTTAATGAGTACAGCAAATTTATATTCCTCCTACAATACCTTGGCTGATAATTTAGAGCCGGTTCAGAAGCAGCGCTTTAGCCAAAAAGCATTTGATCTAGCATTGAGAGCAGCTTGTTTACATAAACAGGATTTTTGTGCTTTAAATACTAAAAGGTATGAAGCATTTACCCAAATAATTCAGCACTCTAATTTGGATGATTTAGAGGTTATTTATGATTTGGCTGCACGGTGGGTAGGCTGGATACAAGTAAACCAAACAGATTGGAATGCTATTGCTCAGATAGCTCAAGTTAAGTACATCATGAATCATGTTATCACAGTACAAGGTGAATATAAGCAAGGAGAGGCTTATTTATATTCAGCTATTATGGAAAGTATTGTGCCTCCAGCGTTAGGCGGGAAGCCTGATTTAGCTAAGCGTAATTTTGAAAAAGCTTTACAGTTATCAGAGCATAAAAACCTGATGGTCTATGTTTTATATGCTAAACACTACGCACGTATGATGTTTGACCGTGACTTACATGACAAGCTGTTAAATAAAGTAAAAAATGCACAGGCAGCACAAGATAAATTAACTTTGAGTAATACTTTAGCGCAACAAATGGCAACAAAGCTATTAGAAAGTGCAGATGACTACTTTTAATGCTGACTGAGCGTATAGAAGTCAGTGATGAAAAATAGAGATACTTTTACATATACTTCGCACGGTCACAACTCGCTATAAATTGCGCATCGGTGTCTGCGCGAAATCTAGATATTTAAACCTACATACTTTAATTTATATGAAATCAATTTTTTTAAAGTGGACATTGTTTGTCCCTTTGTTATTCCTTGCTAGCACACATAGTGCCTCAGCCCTCACAATCAAGATTGCAACTTTATCACCTGGTGGTTCTTTTTGGATGCAAAAAATGCGAGAAGGAAGTGATGAGGTAGAGAAAAAAACCGAGGGAAGGGTTAAGTTTAAATTTTATCCTGGCGGGGTGATGGGTAAGGATAGAGATGTGCTTCGGAAAATTCGAATGCATCAACTACAAGGGGCAGCTATTACTGGAAGCTCATTGAGTCATATATATCCAGATATTCAAATTTATAATTTAATTCTAAAATTTCGTAACCTAGATGAGGTTGATTTTATCAGGCAGAAAATGGATGCTGGACTGATGCAAGGGTTGGAGAATAAAGGCTTTGTTTCATTGGGGTTTGCAGAAATCGGGATGGCATATATTATGTCGGTAGAGCCCGTTCAAGAATTAGAGCATATGCGTTCTCGTAAAGCTTGGGTTCCAGAAAATAACGAGCTAGCCTTAGTGGCGTTGAAAGCTTTTTCTATCTCACCTATTCCATTGCCTTTACGGGATGTGTTGATGGGCTTGCAAACTAATATGATTGATATTGTTGCGGGTTCACCTGTGGCAGCATTAGCGTTACAGTGGCATACCAAAGTAAAGTATGTCACTGATTTACCATTGTCCTATATTTTTGGTGTTTTGGTTATTGACCAAAAGGTGTTTAAAAAAATATCCTCACAAGATCAAATGATCGTTAAATCAGTCATGGGGAAAGTGATTAAAGAGCTTGATAACAAGAATCGACAAGATAATCTGCTAGGAAAAGAAGCTATGATTAAACAAGGCATTCAATTTATTAAACCCACTAAAGCAGCCGCCGATGAGCTGAGAGAAAAAATTGTTTTTGCGAATGAGAAGCTTGAAAAAGATGGCAATTTAACAATGGAAACTGTTGATAGAATGAATAAATTTTTAGCTGATTATAGAAGACTAAACCCATGATACTGAGTGCTTTACAGAAGTTTTATCACTTACTGTTAAAAACAGAAACAGGCCTTCTAGTAGGGATGTTATTGTTAATGGTGACTATTGCAGTGATACAGATAGTGATGCGAAATTTTATGGGGGCAGGTTTAATTTGGGCTGAATCTCTA